>DAHXPE010000172.1 GCA_027364495.1 Candidatus Heimdallarchaeota archaeon
ATAGAAATTGTCAATGAATTTGAGGTTAAATTCGAAAGATTGGTCAATCTTATTACTGATTCCACGCAAACATTGGTTAGTAGTTCTACTATTAATAAACTTAAAGATTTATGTATCTATTTAGTTAAGAATTCTAATATAAGCTCGTCTATTGAATTACCTGAAGATTTTGATTTTAAGACTCTTATTAATAAGAGTGATAAAATTAAAATTCAAAGATTGACTCTTCCTGCCCTTAACAATATTTTAGAAAGAATTCACTGTTCTAAAAAGCAAATGTATGAAATTTATTATATTTGTTCTGGTTCTAAGGTCTCAATTGTTAGAAATATTACCCCAATCAACATTCCTGAAACTTCTTCAGCTCCAACATCAGATTAATTTATCTTTGTTATTTATATTTTAGTATAATAGAACTAAAAATATATAACATTTTATAAAAATAATAAATCAAGAGGATATTTTTGAAATTTTATAATAAGATTACTGTTTTGTTACTATTAGCAACAATATTAGTGTCAAGTGTTACTGCAAGTCAAAATGGAAATACCCGAGTTACCACACATCCAACTAATCCCAATATAAGTCAATCACATCCCACTGGACCTCCTGCCACAAATCCAGCAAATATTACCATTATTAAAGGACTTGACCGAGCAAGAGAACTAGTCACTGCCAAGACTCAATTTAAAATCGTAGCAAATACAACAAATCCCTTTTTCCTTTGGGGTGATAAGAATTATTCAATCCAAAATTTACTCCAGCTTAACTCGATTGTTGAGTATTCAGATCAAAATAATAATTTAGTATTCGATCAAAATGAAGCTGTTAAAACACTTGATTTTCAGAAATATGTTACCTGGAATTTTACTCGAGACGAAATAAATGATAGTACTGTCATGTTTACATTGTACTCTAATAAAATAAATCAAACCGGTTTTGCTAATACCCAGATTAATTTAACTCAATATATGGTTTCTTCAAATACTAATTTTTTAAAATTTGATATAGTTATTAGCAATTGGAACTGGGTATCAACAACTGACCGTCTAGCAATCATTTTTGATTTTTCTTTAAGTAGAAGCAATGACAAGGCACCTGCTTCACTAAGCAATAAATCAGGAATTAAAGTTAATAATACCACTAATGATGGATTATTTATTAAAAATAATTCAAACCAAACAATAGGATATCTTTTAAGTAGTAATAAAGCCTTTAAGGGAAGTAATAATGAATCAATAATGGTTAAAAATCAATTCCAAATAAACCCTGCAAATGAAACTGCTTTCATTATATTAAACTATCCATATTTTGGTAATTATTTATTCCACGATCCAGTCATTGGTTCATATGGCTACACAGTACTAAGTCAACTGTATACAATTCTAATAGGACAATCTGGTTTATTGACAATTACATCGGTTCTAACTATTATATCTATTTTTGCAATGTACTTTATGAGAAAAAGAAAATAATAAGAATATATTTATTTAAGATGTATTTTTATTTTTAGTTAGACGTAGAAAATATTCAAAATTTCTTGCATGGGAGTATTAAAAATTCCTTCCGATAAATTAGAACCTAAATTAAAACCAGAGTTTTTAGAAATCCTAGCACATCCTTTAAGGCAAGAAATATTAGTTTATATAGAACAAGAAGGTGAAACTGGGTATAAAGACTTAAAGAATAAGTTCAATGTTGCAACCGGAACCCTTTATCATCATTTACGATTTTTGAAAGGCCTTATAGAACAAAATTCAAATAAAAAATATATTTTGACAGAGGAAGGAGTAAAAGCACTGGATGTTATTTTTCAAGAAAACTCGTTCCTGAAACCAAGAAATCAAACTATCCAAGAAAGTCAATTCGAAAAAACTGAAACAAAGCAATCAAATGAATCGATAGCAACGAATGAATCAAATCAGTCAATAGAATTAGACGAATCAATCCCAATCATTAATAAATCTGGTAATGATTCAACACCAATTGTAACACACGAACAGTTACAAAACCAGACCCACAAATATTCTGATATTCAATTTTTCAACATTAATAAAATTGTTAATGCTATCCCAAGTTGGTTTTATCAATCAAATCTACTTTTCTTCTTTATTTTACCAGGTATTATATTTTTAATCAATCCTAAGATCGTTTTTTTTCATTTCATTCCAATTTTAATAAAAAATTCTTTATATGTGACAGTAATATTTATTTTTCCCCTTTTTAACCTGATTATTCTTTTCGTTATTTCAATAATTAAAAAAGAAAGAATTTCTTTGCCAACGATAGGTTTATTAGCTATTTATTATAATTCTGTTTTTATTCTAACAGTAATAACAAATTTCTTTTCTCTTTCTACTAATGATTTATATATTAAAGTACTTTCAATCATTATTCAGGGATTATTCATTATTTTTTGGACAATGAGTGTTAGTCTACAATATTATAGTTGGGAACGAGCCTTGTTCTTTGCTATTATACAGAATTATATGCTGTTTTTGTTTTTTTAAAAGAGCTTGTTCATTTACTCTCAAAGAAATTAGAGTTTATTTTTTATTCTTTTCATTCAATTAAGGGTAAAAAAAATTATTCGGCTAACCTAGAAAGACTTCAAATTGCCGAGTTCGTCTATTGTAAAACTAGAACTATTTAGTTTAGGTCTTTGAAAGTAAAATTAAGTCAAAGTGTTTTAAATTCTAATTATAAAGGATAAAACATCTAATTGACGACTTCAAATAAAGTGGTTCACAATGCGTACAAATCTCCTTAAAATTGGGGCAGCTTTCTTAATGATTGCCTGTCTATCTGGCTTCGCTTCAGGAGCAGTAGCAGCTAATGGTCCTAACTTTTCACAGGCCAATGGTATAGCTACTATCTCTACCGGTACTGCGAAATTTACAGTTACTGGTGGTAATAATGTTCCAGACTTCCACATTCAACAAAATGGAAGTAATACTAATTATTTAGTTAAATTTGTTAACATGCAGGAATTTGTTGACAAAAACAATGATGGTCTTTTTCAACAAAGTGAAGCTGTTCCCCTTGGTCAGACCATTTTCCCAGGTCAAGGATGGAACTTTTCAGGTTTCCAAACTACAAATGACTCAAATGGCAACTTAAGTATGCTAAATTTCAATTTTACTCACTCCGGTACACCTTCAATTGATCTACAAAATTATGTTAATATTACAGCTGGTAATCAAATTAAATTTAACATTGCTCTGAGTCAATATACTTGGAAATCAACCAACAGCACTGCCAAACTCGCTATTGAAATGCAAGTTGCAGGAGGAAATCTCTCTGCTGGATCTGGAAATGATTTAACTTTTGGTAATGCTTTCTTCAATACCGTAAATACTGCTGTTTCAAATGGTGCTACTATTGGTGTATCCACCCAAATCTCAACTGGAAATTCTTTCTACATTATTATTGACCATTTCAATGGCAACTTCACTTTAGACCCACTTTTCGGGGTAACCAGTGTGAGTTCATCAACACCAACTTCTAGTGCAACCAGTTCATCTTCATCTAATCCAAGTTCCTCAGTCACTCCTGGTTTTGAGGTCATTCCATTTTTAGCTGGATTTGCTGTTGTAGGCGTTGTACTTATTAAAAGAAGAAACTAATAATTCCAATTCTCTCCTAATTAATTTTATTTTCTTTTTTTTTATAGTCTTGTATAATTAAAAAAATTCCTTTTTTAACTTGTTTTCAAAAATAATTTTTAATTTCCTGATAATTTATGACATTATTGTGCTATGGGAGATTTTGAATCAGCAATAATGGGTAAATCATACTCAATCGCAATTCAGTTCGCCTATAATAAAACTATATATATATATTAAATTTTCCAAAAAATATCTTAAGTCAAATATTTTTTATTTAAGTAAAATCATTAGAAAATAATTATTTGACTCATAGTAGGAAAAGTGATATATGTATGCAAACAAAAATGTTTAAAATTTTAGCAACTGCCATTATAATGATATTCCTTTTTGGCTTTGTCTCTGGGGTTGCTGCTGCCGGTAAACCACAAGCTAATTTTTCAAAATCAAATGGTCAGGCTGACATTTCTACCGGTCAGGCAACTATCTCTGTTAATGGTGGCGGAAATGTTCCTTTTTATCATATTAAATTAAACAACTCTAATGATACCACCACTTATGAGGTTAAATTTTCAAGTATTCAAGAGTTCGTTGATAAAAATGGTAATGGCCTCTTCGATAACGGCGAAGCAGTTCCATCTTCTGGTATATCTTTCCCAAGTCTTAAATGGGATTTTTCAGGTTTTTATTCAACCAATGACTCTAATAATAACATTCAAACAATTAATTTTAACTTTACTTCAACTTCTACCACTAAAGGTCCATTTATTCAGTTACGTAACCATATTGATGTATCAAAAGGTAATCAAATTAAATTTGATCTTCTTATTAGCGATTATAAATGGACAAGTACTAATTCTTCTGCTAAACTTGCCGTGAAATTTCAAATTGCCGGTGGAAATTTAACCCAAGGAGCTAACAATAATGATATCTCATTTGGTAATGCACAATTCAGCTCCGTATCAACTGCCTCAACTCCAGATGGCAATATTAATGTCAACACTCAAATTGCTTCTGGTAACTCATTTTACCTTTTATATGATCATTTCAACAGTAATTTTACCCATGACCCAACTTTTAGTGCTGTTGTATCAACCACCAGCAGTTCAACTAAAGGTTTGAGTTTAGGTTTATATCCCATCGTTGGTGGTTTAGCTATTATTGGTATCGTTTTTGCTAAAAAAAGACACATTTAATAATTAAAGCACTAAAAAATAATCTGTTTTTATCTTTTTTAATTTTCTTTCTAATTTCAGTTAAAGAGAATTTAATAATTCCTGTAATTCTCCATTTGTTTTTAAAATTATAACCTAAAAAAAAATAATATATAAACAAATTGTCAATTATGTGGCTTACAGTAAAAATTCTGCCCTCCATACCCTTTCTTCATTCAAATAGTGGAGATTAACTAGCGAAAGTTCTTCAAACAATGTAGTAAAAAGTTGGGTCATGGGTAAAATTACTGTTGAAATGATCATATAAAAGGTAAAATGAGT
>DAHXPE010000184.1 GCA_027364495.1 Candidatus Heimdallarchaeota archaeon
CCTATTTGAGACATTGATATATTATCATCTATTAGCAATAATAGAGGTAATGATTCTGCCAATCCCAGTGCTACCTTAAAATCTGGTTTTGTTTTTAATTTTTTTACTATGGGTAATTCTGAATATGCTTTTATTATCTTTTCTTTCGTGTCTAGTTCTTCTAACTTTTTTCCGTAGACCTTTTCACCTGTTTTTGTCGGTTTCAAGTCTTCATCTAATATTTTTTCTCTATCTATCCCTATATCTCTTAATACATTATCTATTAAATGTTCTATCCCTGTATATACTGTAATTACCGATTCTAATAAAGCATTTTTTACTTTTAGTCTTTCGGATTTTTCAATGATATCATATACTTTGTAAAAGACGTTATTTGATATTTTTTGAGTTATTTTTATCCAGTCTTGTATTATATTTTGAATTTCTATGTTTGGCATCTTTTTTAATATTAACAGAGCTTCTGATAATTTTTCTTCCGCTACTAAATAATTAAATGCATCCCATGCTGATAATCCTTCTAATAAATAATATACAAATTGTTGTACTGGATTTGTCTTGTCTGCAAAACTTTTTATTAATGTTAGGGCTGATTGAAATTCTTTCTGATCTATTAATGTTATTAATGTATTAAATGTTCCATCCGGAAACTGTGTTGATGTTTTTAGCATCAGTGCAAAATACTCTTTTCCAGCTACTGGTCTTCTTACTTCGGTGTCGTAAGTATCATTACTCACATATACCAAATTTAAGTTGAAATTTTGACTTAATAGTCCAGCCATGAATGACATTATTTTTGTCCCTCCTGTTGGGTCCAGTGCTATCTCATTAAACTCTATATTTCTATCCAAATGACTTTTTATTGATGCTCGTAAACAATCATATAATGATATCGGGTCATCTTTCGTAGTAATCCTCTTTTCTATTTTACTTACTGGATATTCACTCAATTTTAATATTTGATCAATTGCAGATTCCGATTCTTTAGTATGAACGAAAGTCACAAAAGATGGTTGTAGTATCTTTATACTACCTGCCAGAGGTTCTGGTGAAAATCCTACTGTCAAAATTAATCCTTTTGGTTTAAAATTTTTAAACTTCTCCTTTCCATCATTTTCTAGATTCTTAATTGTTAATGGCCAGAGTTTTTCTGTTTCATATTCAATTTTTTTTTCCTTTGATGGTTTAGATTTGACAAATTCTTTATACTCATCCCAATAATCCATAATTTTCACTATTTTTTCCTTTAAAGTTGTTTTGATATTTATAACATTATTATTATGTTTATGAAAAGTTTTATTATGAATGTCCTTTTTAATCGAAAAGCATAAATTTTCTTTTGTTTTAATAATTTCCTAAAATGATTCATAGCTAAAAATATACTTGTTAGTAAAGAACAAATAAAAAGACGATCAATTATTAGAAATTTAGACAAATCTTTCTTAAAGACGAACTATCATAGAAAAATACCTTTATTGGAAGCTGAATTAACTTTTGAAAAATTAACCCACAAATTTGAGCGTATTTAGTCGATTTGCAACATTCATAAAAATACTTTCGAAAAAGTCAATCTTTATTCAGATTAGCCAATGAAGTTCAAATTTAATTTTTCCTTTTTTCAAAAATCGAATTATTCAGCACACTCTATTAATACAAAGATTTATCGTTTAAAATGCTCTTCTATAACTCTTTTTACATATTGAAATTCTATTGTTAACGCCATATCTTCTTCTAAAAATTTTATAAATTTAATGTTTTTATGAAAATTTTCTTTAAATTCATTATTATTAGTTTTGAAGAAGTTAATCATTTTTGATTTTAGGTTTTGATCTCTACTTGCAATTATTTTTATCCATTGTTCTAAATTTTCAGGTATTTGAATTATTATTTTTGATTTATCGTCTATTTTTTGAAAGATTTGAATGCCATATTTTCCATTTGTTATTACATACTGGTTATGTAATATCTTGGGTATTGGAATTCCAGGGTCCTCATCTACTATTCCAACTCCTTTCAAATTATTTTTTAATTCACCTAATTTTTTTAGGACTTGTCCTTTTCCTTGTATTTTAACATGTTCTATAATTCTTCTTGTAAATCCAAGAGATTTTATGAAAACAGTATCATTATCGCATTCAGCAAATATTGATCTAGATGGAATTATTTTCTTCACCCTATTGATTCCTTTAATCATAACTTTTTAATGAATATTTTAATTTGACTATTTTTCTTTATCAAAATCCAGATTCAATAATAAATCTAAATCTAAAGTTCCTTCAATTTCTTCTTTACTTAATTTACGCACTTTTGTTTCATAATTTTCAACTGAAGTAATAAAAATACCTAAATCATTAATATTAGTCGATAAAATTTGTCCTAGGAAATATGGATTATGGGTAGTTATAAAATATTGATTATTTTTGTCTTTAGATATCTTTTTCGCCATTCTTGTTACATAATATGGAAACATATGTGACTCTGGTTCCTCAAACACAATAATAGAATTTGAATTAGATTCAATTGCAGCTTCATAAAATAAAACAGCTTGAATTGTATCAGGTGCTAATACAATTGGAAATTGAACTATTGTATTTTCAATTTGTTTTTGATAAACAAATTTCTTTGTTTTCGGTATGAACACTAATCTGAATCCTTCTGATTCAAATATCTCTTCTACAATAGCTCTTATTGAACTATTCGTATAAATAATATCAAATAAATTAAATCCATAAGGTGGATATAGATAATTTTCTTTCATTTTACTTTGGTTTTCACCATTGTAGGCTTTGAAATATTTATAATTATAATATTTAATATTTTTAAATGAATCAATCAAATTTTTATCTGAAGCTATTAAGAAACCATTAAAATCGACAGAAAATTTACTCAATTCATTTTTTATTTGTAATTCACCGTTATCATAAGAAATCACATATTCTTTATCATCTAAATTTAAAACTATCTTTTCATCAATTGAATTATTATAAAATAAATTAGCAAATTCCTCTAATCGTAAGAAATCAAATAGGGTCTGATAATCCTCAGTATTTTTTGTATGATAAAAACTGCTTAAAAATGCCAGTGATTCTAAAATATTTGATTTACCAACATTTGTTTCCCCAATAAATAAATTTATCTTTTCACATTCTAATTTAACATGTTTTAAACTTTTGAGATTTTGAATTTCAAAATTTTTAATAATTTTCAAAAACCACAAATCCATTAATTTTTAATTCTATTTAATCCGGAGAATTTATTTTTTTTCTTATCGATAAGATTGATATCAATTGAACATTTTCACATTTTCATTATTTATTTCAAGTTATTTTTTATTTACAAAATCTTAATATCTTTGTTTTAATCAATGTTAATAGAATCAATACTTATTCTTTTAATAACCGTTCAAATATAAAGATTTAAATTAATTTAATTAATTTGATAGAAAAATTTTTAAATAAATATCTAATTTAATTAATAAATTTATTTAGTATTGAATTATATTAAAATTTTACTCTGAATCTAAAAAAGTTTTAATAAAAGAGGGGCTCATATAAATGCCTTTTAATCAATTATCAATTAAATTTGAAATCATTACTCCACTATTTATTTCAGGTTTGAATCAAAGAGATAATGATTTTTCTTTATCCAGTTTTAAAGGAGTTTTGAGGTTTTGGTGGCGTTCTTTAGCATTGTCTCAATTAGGGGATTTACAAAAAGTTCGTAATGCTGAAAAAATGATATTTGGTGGATCTGAAAAGGAGTTTGGCAAATCTAAAATCCTTTTTAAACTTGATTATTTGAATTATCAGCTTAAAAGTATTGACTTTTCTAAATACAAAGGTGTCACCTACTTAGGATATGGTTTAATTAATTACAAAGGAAAAACTGATAGAAAGTATTCTTGGCCTACTACAACTGGTGCAATTTCTTTAATTTATAAAGAGGAACCAGACGATTTGAATTTAGTTATTGAATCACTCAAAGCATTATCTTTATTTGGCGGAATTGGTTCTCGTTCTAGAAGAGGATTTGGATCATTTAATATTATTTCTATTAAACAGGATGAGAAAGAGATTTTTCAAAGACCAAATTCATTAGAAAAGTTGCAATTCACCTTAAAAAATTTTTGTGCACAAAATAGGATTTCTGAGTACAAACCGATTCCATCCTATTCAGCTTTTTCTAATAATACTCGGGTTGATATTCTTCAAATGGGGAGTGATCCATTAATCTTATTAAACGAGTTCGGCAAAAAATTTTTAACTTATAGAAGTTATGGAAGATACGGAAAGGTTTTAGGTAATACATCTGAACAAAATTTTGCTTCTGATCATGACTTAATTGTTAATTCTCTGAAAACTAAAGTTAATGAAAATCCTAAAAGAATTATCTTTGGTCTTCCCCATAATTACTATTTTTCATCCATTGGAACTAATATAGATGTTAACGCTTCAAAAGAAAAACGACGGGCAAGTCCCCTTTTTATTAATATTCTGAAATTAAATGAACATGAATTTATAGTAATAACTCTTATTTTAAGATCTCAATTTCTTCCTTCGAATAATAAAATTGTTATTCAGCCTAAAAGAGGTTCAAGCTCAATTGTACAATTAAAAGATGATTGGAATGTTATTACAGATTTTTTGGAAGGATTTGAAGGACCTTACTTAAGAAAATCCAACAAATTACGATTTGATAAAAGGATTCAAATATTCCCATAGAATGGTGTGAATATGGATAATGGATACAAAAATACTGTAGCTTTTTCTATTAGCCCAGTACAAGAATTCATTTCTCAAGCCCGTCGAACTAGAGATTACTGGGCAGGATCTTTTCTACTTTCATATTTATCAGGTAAAGCCATGGAAAAAATTAAAAGTTCAGGCTGTGAGATACTTGTTCCTGACATTTTAAAAGATCCATTTTATCAATATCTAATTGATAGAAATAATAATTCCATTCCAACCTTCGGATCTCTGCCGAATGTATTCCTATATCGTTATAATGAAGAAAAAGATCCTATTATTATTTCTCAGGAAGCAGAAAAATGCATTTTAGATACTTGGAAAACAATTGCAGAGAAAATTTGGGATCATTTTAATTTTAATACTCTTCCTAATAATGAAAATGTAAAAAAAATTTGGAATAGACAGGTAGAAGGTTTTTGGGATATTAATTGGATTAAAAATACTAATAGTTTTGAATTACATTTAATGAAAAACTGGCCTCATTATTTTTATACGGTTGAAGAAGGTGATAAATGTACTATTATGAATGGATGGCAGGAATTATCTGGGTATTGTTCCTCTAAGGGTGAGAATGAAAGAATCAAGCAAAACGAATTTTGGGATTCTCTTAGGGCCATTATAAAAAATCCTTTACTAATAAGAGAAAATGAAAAATTGTGTTCTATTGCTCTTATTAAACGCCTGTTTCCTGAAATAACATATGATGATGCAATTCTTGGAAAGGAAATTAATACCAGGAATTGGTTGTCGACTTCTTACATAGCCGCATCATCCTGGATCGTTTATGTTGAAAAAAATAAAAGAGAACTTGCAAATCAGTATGAGAAATTATTCAGAGAAAAAGTAAGTTGGACAGTCCAAAAAATTGAGCTTAAAAAAATAAAAATAGAATCCATTTCTAAATTAGACGAAAATGATTTTGCGAAGTTACTTGACGGTCAATATTTTTACTTAAATGACTTGGAATTTCCGAGAAGAACTCCATTTTCAAATGCAAAAGATTATAATCCTGAAAACGAAAACCAAGAATTAATTGAAATCAGAAATAAAGCTAAAAATATTCTAAAAAAATTATATGAAGAGAAAACTCCATCTAATTTCTACGCGTTCATCACAATGGACGGCGATAAAATTGGAGAGTTAATTAATGATCTAAATGATAAAAATGGTATTTCTGGTATTCAATTAGTTTCAAGTTGCCTTGCTGATTTTTCAAAAGAAGTTGAACTGATAGTTAAGAAAAATGATGGAATACTTGTTTATGCTGGAGGAGATGACGTTGCTGCATTTCTATCAATAAAAAATGTGTTGAAATGTGCATTTGAGCTTTCTACGAAATTTACAGAGATTTTTCACCAAAAAATAACTGAACGAAAGGTTACGATGTCCGCGGGAATAACCTTTGTCCATTATAATGAACCATTAAGACTGGTAATTAAAGAATCACATGAATTGCTAAATGACATAGCCAAAACTTCAAATGGAAGAGGTAGTTTTGCCATAAGTATATTAAAAGGTAGTGGAAGATCAGCTTTATGGGTAAATGTTTGGGATCTATTAATAAATAATAGCAATGAATTTATTTTCGAAAAAATAATGAATCTTATGAGATTAGAGGATAAACAATTTTCTTTTTCATTTTTTTATAAAGTTAGAGAGTTGATTGTTCGTCTTTCCTCAAATAATTCTTGGAAACCAGGGCAGTTTACAATGGTCGGAAACTTGATTTCAAAGGATATTTTATTATCTTTAATAAAAAGAGATCGTGAAATTAATCATTTAAAATTATCAGATGATACATTAGATGAATTTGTTACAAACCTATTAAAACTAAGTTATAAAACCTTTAGGAAAGAAAATTATGATATTGAAACAAATGAAAATAAAATTTGTTTTGATTTAATGGCTATTATTAAGTTTATTAGCAACAATATTATGGATGATACATTTTAGTTATGATAATCATGAATTCCTGTTATTTGATGATTTCCCCTATCGATACATTGTTTTTTAGAGAAATTCGCCCGTTCAATATGCAAGATTTAATACTTGATAATATTGAAAGTATTTTTCCACCAACAGCTTTTTCTTTAACAGGATTAATTCGTAACGGAATTGCAAACACATTAGGATGGGAAGGAAAACAATGGAATAACGATATAAAAAAATTGCTCGGAAATTATCTGGATCTTGGCTCTTTAAATTTCTTTGGGCCATATTTAATCAAAGAAGAAAAAAATGATATTAATATTTTATATCCCATTCCTAGAATTCTATATGGCAATACTAAAATAAATAAGTTCACTTATATGACTCCAGATAAAACCGTTCCTTATCTAACCAATTCTAGCAAGGAAATAAATCAAATTTTTCTTTGTAAGCCAAAAGAAAATGTTATTGATGGCAGACTAATAAATAATTATTTTATAGATAAAAAGAATTTACTAGCTCTTCTTAATCGCAAAGATTTAAATGAAACTAACATTTTTTCAAAACAACAGGCGATTTCCGATAATAATAATTTGATTTGGCAACAAGAAAGACAGTTTGGTATAAAATTGACATTTCCTAATAAATCTACTTCCAATGATGATAATTCTTTATTTTCTAGAACTTTTATTAGACTTCAATCTAATTTTCATTTGTTAATGCAAATTGATGGTCTAAACGATGATACAATTTCTAAAGTAGATTCATTCATAACACGAATTGGTGGAGAAGGAAAATTTGGTGAAGTAAAACAAATCCATAATCAAAAAGATCAACTAAATCATCCTAGGATCACTGAATTGGACGATTCTAATGGGAGAGTAAAATTTTCAATTTCATTTATAACACCAGCTAATCTTGGAAATTCATTTGATAGTGTCAAAATTTTTCTAGAAGAAAAGCTTAATTCAGATTTAATAACCGCTTCTGTTGGAAAGACAATTCGAGTGGGAGGTTGGAATTCAAAAACTAAAGAGCCTATGAAAGCTGAGCCATACATTCCAATTGGATCTACATATTTCTTTGAAACAGAACAGAATCAAGAATTTATTTTACAAAAGAATTTTAATAAACTCGGTAAATATACAGAGTTTGGATTTGGTCAATTTATTATTGGAAAATGGTAAAAGGTGAAAAAAATTTGATAAAAAAATTATTGAAACTTCAATCTGAAACGTATGTCCATCCAGGTTCAGGACAGTCCTCTTCTTTTGTTGATTTACCTGTGACAAGGGAATCAATAACAGATTATCCTTTTATAACCAGTTCTAGTCTAAAAGGATCTTTCAAAAATCATTTAGAAAATTTAGATGCATCAAATGAATTAATTAAGAATTTATTTGGTGAACCAGATAAAATTGCAAATTTTAATTTATCTGATGCAAGATTACTATTATTGCCTGTTAGATC
Organism: Candidatus Heimdallarchaeota archaeon; assembly: GCA_027364495.1. The sequence goes on from DAHXPE010000184.1 coordinate 8,145, forward strand.
CCTAACCAGCCATTATAAATGGATCACTTGTAATTATATTTTAGAACGACTCATTAGGGACTTGACCAGATTAGGAAGAGCAAAAGAACTAAATTTAGTTGAAACTTCAAAAGTTGAAGATCAGCAGTGTTTAGCGAAAACAAATGAAAAATTTCTTTTTCTAGAAGAGAGAGAATTCGTTGTAATTCCCACTATAGATCAAATTCTAATTGATACCTTGAGTTTGTTTATTCCTGAGCCTTCCTTAAAAACGAGATTACCTAATCAGTTAGTAATATTATCAGATAATGCTTTTAAATGGTTTGCTAACTATGGATTGGCAATAAATGCAAGAAATGTATTAACAGAAAACAAAACAAGTGATAATTTATGGTATGAAGAAACTATTCCTCCAGATTCTATTTTTTATTCACTTATTTTTTCAAAAGATGAATCAACAATGAAACAATTTAATGATATAGTCTTTAATAATCCCTATGTTCAAACAGGCGGAAATGAATCAATTGGCCAAGGTTGGTTCAAAATTGAAATTCAATAGATGAATAACCATGAATGATGACGAAGATGGACCTTTCACCATTGAGCAAAAACGTGCAAAATTTGCATTAGACAAAATTAATAAGGTACAAGAAGAGGACGCTTTAAAATCTAAATACAGAAGTTACATTGAAAGATTACCAGCTATAATTGTTTTGAATGGATTAGGACAAGCAATGGCGATGGAATTAGCTTCTGCAGAATTAGGATCTGATAAAAGAAATAATGACAAAAAGACCCATGAACAAATCTATAATGATATTCAAGAATGGCTAAAACACTGTGAGACACTTCCAAAGGATCAAGATTTGATCGAATGGATTTTAAAAGCACCTCAAAGTGAGTATATCCACGCTCAATATGAAATATTAAAATTCATTGATTGGTTAAAAAAATTTTCTCAAGCTAAATTAAATAAAGGACCGTGATATTATTAGCAACTTAATCAGACCATTATATTCTCCGAAAAGTACTCCAATTTATTCAGAAGATTCTAATTCTGGATTGTGGTATAATAAATTTTTTGATTTTTGGAAATATAAAAATAATCAATTGGAATTGGATAAAGATAAAAGGGAATGGATTCTTAGGATGAAATTAATTGGTGATAGCGATCAAATTTTAGATTTTATTACTCGACAAGCGTCAATAATCAAATCTAATCAAGGAAATTTAATTAAATTTATAAATACAAGTAAATTCGTTACTGGTATAGGTCTAGCTCATCCTTTAGAAATTGGTTTTCTTTGGCATCATACATTAGGAACACCATATCTTCCTGGTAGTTCATTGAAGGGAACAATTAAAGATTGGGCAAAGAATTGGTCAAATGAAAGTGATGATGTTATTAAGAGAATTTTCGGATTAGGACAGGAAAAAAAATCTAATCTACATAATTTAAATGAAAAATTAAAAAGTGAAAGTATAGGATCAGTAATTTTTTTAGATATGATACCCAGTAAAAGAGTTTCTTTATCAGGATCTGTACTCACACCACATTATTCCAATTATTATAATGGATTAGAATCTCCAGGTGATTGGGAATCTCCAAATCCAATACCATTTTTATCTGTCTCAGAAAATAACGAGTTTCAATTAGGAATTTTACCAAGAAGAATATTAAATAATGACGATAAAGAAGATTGTAAAAAAGTTTTAAAATGGATAATCGAAGCATTTGAAATCATTGGAGTAGGTGCTAAAACTTCTTCTGGTTATGGGAGGTTTAAATTTATAAATTAGGTTATCACTGAAAAATTCATAATGAGAAACAAAAATGAATTTAAAATGAAGCCTTCTTATCAGGCGAATGAAACTATACTAATCGCACCTGTTGGATTTACAAAAAATTATATTGATGTAAAATATATTCACTCAGAAAACGATTCATCTATTAATGATTGGCTTTCATTTGTCCCGTTACTTACTTCACTTTTTGGAACAGATGCAAAAGAAGTTGCTATTATTCTAATTTAACCAAATAATCTTGGTGCGATTAATTCAATTGAAAAAGGTTGGAAAGAAAAAAATCGTCCTTCAGTATTATCACTAAAGCAAAATAAAAAATTCAATTTAAACTCGAAAATTCTAATAATTTAAAAAAAGATTATCTTGAGGCAAAAAAGGATTAGCGAATTAGAAAGCTAGATTAGCCAATTAGTACTTCGCGATAATAATGCTTTGTAGTTCCATCTCCTCTCTTAAAGAAATCTCCGTTATTGGAGATTGAAATTGCTAACTCGTAAGTTGAAGCCTCGCCCTGCAAGCAAATATACTCTCTTAAAGAAATCTCCGTTATTGGAGATTGAAATCAAAGATATTCAATAGATTCTTTTTGTCTTTTTCTATCTCTCTTAAAGAAATCTCTTTAAGATAGAACAATATCCTCTCTTAAAGAAACATTGGAATTTTCAGAAGCCAGTTAAATAAGTACCATTTGCTCTCTTAAAGAACAGTCCGTTTTGGGGGATTGAAACTTATTTCAGGACATGCATCTGAAGTCATGCTTAGAAAACTCTCTTAAAGAAATCTCTGGCATTTTTACAGCATCCTAACAATAATAAATGCCAATGAAAATAAAAAATAATTTTCTAGAAGGATAAATTCTATGAAATGTCATCTAGATGAGGTAGTTTAATTCTTTCTTTATAATCATCTGATCTAACGTCTGTATAATCTATTTTTCCAGAATTTTCAAGTTGAATTCCTAATTTAACATCTAATAATTTCTGTAATTTTGATATTCTATCAGAATGCCATAAACTATCTGAATTATCTCCAATCTTGTTTAGGATAAATTTTTCAAAAGAAGAAACAAAATCTACTTTTTTTCCGTTCGATTCTTCATAACCCAATTGCCATTCATCCAGATCTTTTTTGAATAACTTAGAATATCTTTCTTTCATATTAATAAGAGTTAAATTAGATTTTATACTTACTGATCCTAACCCTAACGGTTTACCCAACCCAATCTTATGTGCTAATCCCTCTTTAAGATCAATACAAAATAATAGAGCCCCTAATTCTATATCTGACAAATTCTCAAAATGAATTATGAAAGAAAATTTACAATTTTTGCTAATTGGTCTGATTTTTTTATCAATTTTTGGATTAGATTTCCCTTTTTTTTGCCAATGATCACCAGTTTTATGCCAATAATGTTTATACCCTCTAATGGTTGCGTTATCATCTTCATATGTTATTATTGTACTATCCTGTTTTTGCTCCAGATATAATTGTATGCTAGTGGGTTTTGGTGTTGCCAAAGTATTAATAATATGATAACCTTCAAATTTTAATTGTCCATCTGGATAGGCATTTGTAACCATAATTTTTCCTTTGTAACCATTATTTCTTATTTTGCCAAAGATGGATTCCGCGAAATCTAGTTCCTCATTTTCAGGTATGACATATTTTACTGCTTGACCGATCGAATTTTTATACACCTTCCGAAACATGACCGTATGTCCAAAGTTTACTCTATTTTTACCACTCGCATCTACCCATTCAGGGATTACTTCCATATGATGAATCTAAAGAATATGGATTTACTCGTAATGATGAACGTATCTTAGAAGTTGATATAAATTATAAAGATTCTATTTTTGGCTCACTACAACGACCAACTGTTCAGGATTTATGGAATGGTTTAGTAGAACAGAATAAGATCTCTAGAATGATTGCTGTATTCCCACTGAAATCATTTCCAAACCCTTTAAAAAAGACTGATAACGATACTCTCCTTATTGAGTGGTTTAAACCTCATGTTGATCAACAACTTATTTTTGTTAAGCTAAGAAAATCACACATCCCTAAACAAGGCTATTTTTTTGTTTATGAGTATGGTGATATTGACCAAATTTATAAAAAACGTGATTTCATTAGTTTTTCAGTTAATCATCCATTTTTGAAGGATTTTTTCGGAAATTATAATTCAATAAATTTAGAAAAAAATGTAATAGAACGAAATGATCTTGTATCAAATATTTTAAAGGAAAAGGGTATTTTTACTGTTCAAGGACCACCTGGTACAGGAAAAACATATCTTGCTGTTGAAACAATTGTACAACTATTGAAAAATAATTCCAATGCGACTATTTTAGTTTCTTCAAAAGAACATCAAGCTCTTAATCATTTGATGGATAAAACCATTGAAGCTTTAGAGAAATATCATTTGTCACATAATATTTTAAGATCTATCTCAACAGAAAGACTTAAATCAGTTAATGAAAATAGTTTAGTTAAAAGATACAGTCCACAAGTTAAATCAGGCGAAATTGGATCTTTAGTTTGGTCAAGTCAAAGTAAAAAATGGGAAGATCTTCAAAAAAGCAAATTACATGAATTTGATTTACGAAATAGATCCTTTTCTGAATCCATTGCAACCATTATTTTTGCAACTACCATGGATAATATTCATAAAAGGTTTATTGGAAGACAATCTTTTGATTTAGTTATTATTGAAGAAGCCGGCAAATGTTATCCAAGCGAACTTGTTCATATTATTAATTTAGGTCAATATGTTTTATTAATTGGCGATCAAAAGCAATTACCACCTTACCAGATTAAAGAAACAATTGAAAACATACATAAAATGGAAAAAATTTTTCTCAAAGCTATTCAAGATTCTGACCTCAAAAAAGATTTAATAACTAGGTTGGGTAAAACATATGAAGACTTGTTGGAATTCTATCAGTTACATGGAACACTAAAAGATGAACAATATTTATGGTTAAAGCCTTTTGAACATTTATTTAATATTTTACCTGAGAATAAGAAATTCATACTTCAGGATCAATATAGAATGGAGAAAAAACTTTCTTCAATTATTAGTAATGTATTTTATGATATGTCTTTCAATAATAAAAAAGGTATATATTTACCACTAGATGGAGTTTTAGAAAGTTCTTTTGATGAAGAACTCGTCTGGATTGATACACCTCATATAACAGAATTACCTGATGCTGGTGAAGACCCAGAAGGAACCGGTGAAAGAATTAACAATTATGAATTGAGAATAATAATTAAATTCCTTAATTTATTGCAAATAAAAGAAAAAATTGACTTGATAATTCTAACTCCTTATAATGATCAAAAGGATTATTTTTTAGAATCAGATGCTTTAAAGGATATTGTTTCTATTATATCTAAATTTTCTTTTGATGATACAGTCAAAACTGTTGATGAATATCAAGGTCAAGAAGCCGATTTAACTATTATTTCATTAGTTCGAAATAATACTCTCGGTATTACTTCTTCTTGGGGTTTTTTAACCGAACCTGAGAGGCTAAATGTGATGTTTTCTAGGTCTAAGTCTCGCCAAGTTATTGTTGGTTGTTCCGTACATATTGAAAGAAATGAATCACATGAAAAAATGAATTTCTTGACCAATTTCCTTAAAGAATATAAGGAAAAAGGAATTTTTGTAAATTCGGAGGAATTTTTGAACAATTAAGGTATTATTATGGAAGAAAAAAAATTTGATAATATTGAAGTAATAATGCCTGGTTACGTCATTGTGCTCATGGAGAAATTGATTAATATCGGATAATCCTTCAAATTTATTTCTGTCTTGAAAATTTACGTTTGGAAATTTAATTTTCCCAATTTTACGCAAAGTCGCTTCCAAACAAGTCCTCAATTCTGTTATCGCACTCTCACTTTTTCCTTCATCTACTAGAGTTGAAATTTGATTTAAAATTTTTATTGGCTCTACCTCTGTAATTGACTGGCACCATCCTATTAATTAAAATAAGGAAAATTTCAATTTGAATTTCAAAAGAATAAATTAAGATTTTAATTTATTCTCCTTATAAAACTTAGATTTTTAAGACACAAAATACTTTATTCTATATAATTTATTTACTTTCGTGAGAAGACCAGCAATCTGTTAATAATGAAAATTTTTATCTTTGGCTCAATTTATAAAAGGAAAATCTATTAAAAAATTAAGTTTTTCTTTAATCCTGCTTTCTAT
>DAHXPE010000222.1 GCA_027364495.1 Candidatus Heimdallarchaeota archaeon
TTCATTTCGTAGATTCAAGTTTTATTCAAAAAGAAATCTTAAAGTTTAAAATTAAGAATAAATTAATATTTTTATAAGCGAAAAATTTTATTACGACATAGTAATTAATTAAATGAAATATTGTTGAATTTGACTAAATCCTGTTCAATTTTGAAATTTATTTAATACTAGTAATATTTTAGAAATGATTTAAAGGTCTTTGCATCTTGAATGAACAAATACCGAGTAATAATGCTATTTTTACAGAAGAAGAGGTAAGAAGTCTCTTTTCAGGTTCTGAAAAGGTTTCAAAGGCTGCCATCAGATCTTTACAGGAACAATTGGTTGAAATTGGTCATTCTATAACCAAAATTGCATCTACATTGGTGTCTGAAGAAGAGGATATGGATTCCAATCATTTGCTAAGGGCCGCAAAAAGATTTTCAACTATGAATTTACCTGTGATTCATAATATCTGGATAATTAATTCAAATGGTACTTGCTTATTTTCAAAATCTTATTCTGGTCTTAAATTTCCAGATACAATTTTTTCAGGTCTTCTCTTGGGTATTACTAACATGTGCGAAGAGGTAAGTGGAAGAAGCCTAGAAAGATTAGTATTAGGCGATATGTCTATTCATCTTAAAACAGTTGATCCAATTCTGGTTGCCCTTGTATCGGATAATGTTGGTGATGCTGTAACATATCTTGTGAATCAATTAGGAGAACGATTTTTAGAAATATTTGGTCACCGTCTTGATGAAACTGCTGTTGATATTAATGTATTTACACCTTTCGAGCATACAGTAAAGGATATTATCCGCTCTTGGGGTATTGCTTTGCCATCGGAGGTAACTGGTGAAGGTGTTCAAAGATTACTTGATCCTGAATTAATAAGAGAATCAATAATCCGAGCAGCACAAAGAAAGGATTTAGAAATAGCTTTTACAGAACTCAAATCAATTCCTTTGTTTACCAAAGAAGAAAATATAGAAGAAGATATCGAAAAAATGTTTGAAATGAGAGAAAAGAGCAAAAAATTAGAAGATCCAAATAGAAAGAAAGGAGTTGAATTTATTAATGATTTATTCAAGGAAAGGGAGGAAATACGTAACATTCTTAATATAAAGAAAAAAGAAACGGGCTCCAATACCGAGGATAACGATGAGCAAGAAGACGAAGAGTAAAAATTCCTTTTTATAATTAAAATTTAGCTATAATTAATTTTAATATCTTAGAGAAAAGTTCTTCAATTATCATGTATAAAACCGATATGGTCAAAGAAGAAATTGATCAGGTATTAAAAGTAAATAATTACAAAAGAATCGTTTTACAATTTCCAGATGGACTTCTTGACACTTTTCTATACGATATAAATTTATTTCTAGAAGAAAAAGGTAAGGAGGTCATTATTGCGGGAGATCCTTCTTATGGTGCTTGTGACTTACCAACAGTTCAAGCTGAAATAATGAATGCTGATGCAATCTTTCATTTCGGGCATTCTACTTTTGCATTTCCACCACCTAAAATTGGCATAGCTATTCATTATTTTACTGTCGAAGCAGATGTTCAAATAAACTGGAAGAAGGTATTAGATGAATTAAAAAAATATCAATGGAAAAAAATAGGGCTTTTAACCACGATTCAACATATCAATGTACTGAATGAAATTAAAAAATATACGACTAAGGATTCACCGGAATTTTCAATGCATAAAGAAGGGCAAATTTTAGGTTGTAATCAAAACAGAGCTACTGCAATTGCAAAAGACGTTGATGCTTTTTTAGTGCTAGCAGGTGGTGATTTTCATGCCAGTCCAGTTGTTATTGCAACTGGCAAACCTACTTTACGTTTTGATCCATTTAGTCAGGAATTTCAATTATTTGATCAAAATTATCGGGAAACTTATTTAAAAAAACGATTTGCTCAAATTACAAAAGCAAAAGATGCTAAAACCTGGGGAATTTTAATTTCTTTAAAATCAGGACAAAAACCTTTAGATAATGGAAAAAGATTGGTTAATTTACTAAAAAATGCAGGTAAAAGGGCGATGTTAATACCAATGTTTAGGGTTGACCCAAATCATTTAATGAATTTCAATAAAATTGATGCTTGGGTAATTAATCTATGTCCAAGAATTGCTACTGATGACTTCGTTTCATTTACTAAACCAATCTTAACAGCACGAGAATTATTAGTGGCTTTAGGATTACTGGATTGGAATATTTTTACTAATCCAATAGGAGAAGATCAACTATTGGTTCTCTCAAACTAAAATATTAAAAGGAATATTGAATCATAATGGAATTACACGAAGGAAAATTAGGCGTCGATGCTCTTCAACACTCCCTACTTTCAAAATTAGGCAAGAAAAATGTTGGAATTATAATTTCATCGTTAATTGGCATAGACGCATGTGCATATGAATTCTCTCAAGCTCAAGAAGTAGCAAAGGTTTTCTATGAAACTGGGGAAGAATGTTATACTATTTGTAAATCAGATCCAATAACATTCCCAACACCTAATCCTGGAAGGTATGCAATAATAGTCAATTTAAATGATTTAGCTTGTCTAGGTGCAATACCATATGGCATCTTGGTTACATGGTTATTGCCAGTTACCACAGCTATAGAAACCATTGAGCAAAAACAAAAAGAACTGCACAATACGGCACTAGAATTTGGAATAACAATATTAGGAGGACACACTGAGTTTACATCAGCTGTAACCAGACCAGTAATAAGTTTATCAATGATTGGATTTACTCCTAAAAGTTTTTTACCATCCAGAAAATTAAAAAAAGGTGATAAACTTTACTTATTAGGAAATGTTGCGAATGAAGGAACGGCAATATTAGGTAATGAATTAATACATAAAAAGTCTATTCCATCGAATATCAAAGAGATGTTGAATGAACTCCCAAGATTTGAGAAAAACCTGTCTATTTTTCATGATGCTTTGAAAATTAACAAAAAATACAGACCTAAAATGATGCATGATCCAACTGAAGGCGGATTACTTGGGGCTATTTATGAAATGATGGTTGACCAATCAGTAGGGATAAAAATAAAATCTTCCAAATTAATTATTCCAGATTTAACGCGGGGAATTTGTCAATTGCTAAAAATAGATCCTTTGAGGCTTATATCGTCAGGTTCACTTTTAATTTGTGTTGAACAAGAAATTAATGTTAATAAGCTAGAATTAGACCATGAGCTTGTTGAAATAGGGATTGTTACGCCAGAAAAGATATTTTTAATTGACGATAAGGAAATACACCATCCTGAAGCTGACCAATTAATCCAGGGGTTAAAAAAATTAGAAGATTTCAGTTAAAAGCTCTTTTAAAAAATACAGGAGATTTCACTTATTCATGGATTTAAAGAGCATAAAGTCAGTGGGCATTGATATAGGAACATCTACAACTCACATTATATTTTCAGAATTGGTTTTGAAAAAATCAAATAAAAAAACTCAAAAATATGAAGTTGTAGAAAGAAATATTCTTTATCAATCAAAGATTTATTTTACACCTTTAATAAATAGTTCTACTATCGATATGCCCAGTTTACTAAAAATTTTTGATGAAATCTACAAAGATGCAGGGATTTCAATTTCTGATATTGATACGGGAGCTGTAATTATTACTGGAGAAACAGCTCGTAAAGAAAATGCGGATTTAGTAGTTGCAAGTATGGCTGAACATGCTGGAAAATTTGTTGGTGCTACTGCGGGACCAAATTATGAATCAATAATTTCAGCTAATGGATCAGGAGCGGTAGCCTATTCTACTAATAATATAAATAAATTAGTCATAAATGTCGATATTGGAGGTGGTACTTCAAATATCGCAGTAATATTTGATGGTAAAATAATTGATACATCTTGTTTAAATATTGGAGGACGACTCATAGTCTTTAAGGATAATGATAATTTTGAAGTTCAAAAGACTGAAAAAGCGATTCGAATGTGTGCATCCCTTGTACAACAAGAAGTGAATGTCTCAGATACTTCGTTATTATCACTGCCTGACGTGGAAAATTTATGTGATGCATTAAGTAATTCTTTATTTGAGGTTTTAAATGGTCTTCCTCTATTTCAAATGAATCAGATTACAAAAAATTTGTTAATGACAGATCCCTTAAACAAAATTCCAAATCTAGAACGAGAAATTTATTTAATGTTTTCAGGTGGTGTTTCAGAGTACATTTATACTAATTTGCAAGAGAGGTTTAAAGATAATGCTTATTATTTAGCACAATCAATAAAAAAACAGTTAAAAGCCTTTCCAAGATTTATTCTGGTCGAACCAGATCAAAGAATTAGAGCTACTGTTGTTGGTGCTGGTCAATATTCATTATCTGTCAGTGGTTCAACTACCTTCGTTTCTGAAAACTTAAAATTTCCTATAAGAAACGTTCCAGTAGTCTATGTTCCAGTAACGAGCAAAAAACTTATTGAAATGCCAGTTGAAATCAAAAATGCTTTATTAAAATTAGACTTACAGGATGGCGATAATTTTGCTCTAGCATTTGATGATCCAGTAAAACCAGTGTATTCTAATTTGACGAGTTTTACAAAGTATTTAGAAGGTTCCTTGCCAAAAACCACATCTAGAACTGAATTTCCCTTAATTCTTGTGTTTAATTCTGACATTGGAAACAGTGTGGGGAATGTTGCCAAAAGGGAAACAAGTATTAAATCAGAAATACTAAGTTTAGACGAAATATCTCTATCTGAAGGCGATTTTATTGACATAGGAGAACCTATTATTGGTAAAAATGTAATTCCAGTTGTAGTCAAGACTTTAATCTTTTCTCGTTAAAAAATTCTTTATTAATTAGCACTTATTCCTAATAAAGAAAATCAATTATCTTTTAAATGAGGTTTCTCGCACTTCTGACAAAAAATCTAAGGTTTT
>DAHXPE010000189.1 GCA_027364495.1 Candidatus Heimdallarchaeota archaeon
ATAGAAAAAAAATTTAAGTTTAATCAATTAATATACTATTCGGATATTGTCAATAATCTAAAAACTGAATTACACAACGAAAACATAGAAATAGCTTCAGGACAACTTGAAACGTTCCTATATTTTCTTTTATATCATCAATATTTGTTTTTTGATTATGACAGAAATTTTTCGTTTTCTAGTACCAAAATTATATTAAATTTTGATTTAGAATATCTAAATCATCCATTCTACGAAGTAGACGCTAATCAAAGATTGGAGTTACGATTTGATCCATTAATAATTCCCACAGACTTTGATATTGATAAAATAGATAAAAAACTTGTTAATTTAGCCAATGATAGACTTAAATTAATATCTCCATTACTGGAAAAGTATGATAAGAAGGAATTGACACGGACTGAAGTAGAAATTATAGCTAAAAAGAATAATATTTCCTATAGTAGCATTTATAGATGGATTAGGTATTACAACAGTTCTAATGGAGATTGGAAGAGTTTAATTCCAAAGAAATACAAACGAGGTAACAGAAATAAGAAACTCGATGAAATAACAGAAGAAATTATATTTAAACATATTACGTATAAATGCACTTGTTGTAAATCCTTAAATACTGATAAAGCCAAATGGAATAATATTTGCAATGATTGCTTGGAAAAGAAACTAGAAAAACCAACTCTGAAGGCTGTCACAAGAAGAATTAAAGAATTACCAGCAAAAGAAAGAAAGGGAACTCAAGGTGGCTATATTGAATATGAAATTCAACAAAATATTACCGGTAAATTAACAAGGGGTGATTACCCACTTCATTTTGTTCAGGTCGATTCAACTATTCTTGATATATTTGTAAAAGATGAAATAACGGGTGAAATAAGAAGACCCTTTATAACAATATTTATAGATACTAAAACAAGAATGCTGTTTTCATATTGGCTGACTTTACGAGATCATACAGCTGTGGATGTAAATAGAGGTCTAATGAGAGGATTTTTACCTAAAGATGAATGGTTAAAAAAATATGATATAAACGCACCCTATCCAATACATGGTATTCCACATAGGTTACAATTTGATAATGGAAAAATATTTGATACTGATCAAGTCAGGGAATTTTGTTTTAGATATGGTGTAATTGATTATCAATTCAGGATGGTCAAAAGACCAGATAGAGGTGGATTCGTTGAGAGAATGTTCAGGACCATAAATGAATCGTGGCTATCTGACTTGGAAGGGTATAGTCCACCTTTAAGAAATCGCCCCAAGGAATATAGACCTGATAAGAGCAAAAATTTATTATATTTCAATACATTCAAAAAATGGTTTCTTTTACGAGTAATCAAATATCATAATACTGATCATTCTGGTCTGAGAGAAGACACTGGAAAAAATATTACTCCTTTAAGAATGTATGAAGATGAAATGTCTCATAGAATACCAAGATTACCTCAAAATCCAGAATTATTACGTTTTGAAGTATTAATGTATAAAGAAAGTCCCTTAAGGCCCAGTGGAATAACATTTAAATTCAACAGGTACAATGATGACGGAAAGACTGGTATTTTAAGGAAAATTAGAGCGAAGAATCAAGGAAAAAATAAGAATATTAGTTGGAGATTAGATCCAGAAGATATTCGCGAGATCTGGATTTATGATGACTTTGTAAAGGAACCATATTATTTCAATGTAAAATTCAGTTCTGGTTTATTATCATTATTCATAAATAAATATCCGAGTATTCCTATTACCCTTCGGGATTATGAACGTATTAGAAAAGAATTGAGAAATAATGGTGATACAGACAAAAATGCCTTGAAAGTCTGTCAAAAATTAGAAAAGGAATGCAAAAAGATAATTTCTCATCAAGAGTCAATTAAGCGAAGTCAAAAATCAATTAAAAAAGCGGAAGTAAGAACAATCAAGAAAGAGAAGGAGGAAATAGAAATTGATTGGGATAACATGAAACCTTTACCAACAAAATTAATCGGACAAAAGTGGAATTTCAATGATTGAGTATAACAAAAGAATATATCAAGTATTTTACCCCGATCCACGAATTGATAAGATTATGGGGTCTGAAAAATTATATCCGTATGAAGCCATGTTTGAAATTTGGGAAATCATGCGTGATTTAATGAAACAAGACAGAAAAAAAGCCAAATCAATAGGACAGCTGATTACAGCACCTTCTCACTCAGGAAAGACAACACTTATTAAGGAATTCATAGTAGCTTACCTGGATAATGTTGAAGATGCATCTGAAACCGATATTTTGTATTTTTCATTAATTGATCGTGCTACCTTGAAAAGTGTCTTGACTCGTTTATGCCTAAAATTGAAAATAATTGATATCCCAACAAATAAAAGCCAACTCGATAGAATTCATACCAGTATTTTAATTGATAAAGCTGTTGCTAAACTTAAAGATCATAAAGTCCTCCTTATCTTCGATGAATTTGAAAAATTATATCAAGTCTCTACTGAAAACCGGGGAGAAATTTTGGCTGGCTTTCATACTCTAGCCAATGATAGTGGTTGTCCTATAATATTAGTTGGAATCGAAGGAGTGGATCAGATTCTTAGTAATATTAATGATGGTAAATATTCTTGGCTTATTTCTACATTTAGTTCTCGCTTTCCTGAGTATAAGTTACCTGTATGGGAAGATGGTTTTGAGTTTGGCCAATTGCTTTTGTCTATTAACCAAGATCTGTTGTTAAACTCAGATGAAACAATTTATCCTTTCTATAAAGATGTGAAAACAAGGAAATTGATTCTTGATCTTACTAATGGCCAATTGGGTAAAATAATTTTATTACTCAAATGGACAGCTAGATCAATTATACGTAAAGGAAATGATGAAATCATTACCAAACAAGGATTATTAGAGACTGCTAAGTCTTTGAAGTCCGTAGGATGGGATATAACTAAAATAGAAGAGTGATTTGTAACCTGATGAGTTCTGTTCGTACGTGGCATCTAAAAAATGAACTAAGTGAACTTTTAATAAATGAGAGGTGGGATTATTGTCCAGCACCCATTAAAAATGAATCATTTAGCTCTTGGTTCACCAGACTTTCAAAAGGAAACTATTCTGAACCATTAATGATATTAAAAAAATTTTTTATTCATATTGATAATCTAGATTCCTATTATATTACGCATTCAAATAATTTGATCAAATTATTATTCCCATTTCTAAAAAACGATATAGATTTCAATATTTTCAATTTAAATTTTGAATTTAATGAAAAAAGTCAGTACAATAAAAAAAACTTTTTATAATAAATATTGTCCGAAATGCTTGAAACACGACAAAATCCCCTTTTTCAGAAAAAATTGGATGCATCCATTTATAACTATTTGTCAAAGACATCGTATATTATTGAAAAGATCTTGTCCACATTGTGGAGCGCGAATTGAATTTTGGAAAACTAAATGGTCACAAAGAATTAGTATTTGTCATTGTTGCAATCATGATATTACAGAAAAAGTAGAAAAAGAGAAAATTATTGATAAAGACCTTTTCATTGGTGATTGGCAGGTAAAATTGATTTATTTAATGAATGAAAATCAAATAAGTAAGTTTCCGTATTATATAAGGGAAAAACTTAATTTTTATGAGTTATTTATTTCACTTCAATTGAAAAAATTGCTGCTTGTAGATAAAGATTCTATTTTTTATTCAAAAAAGGAGATTTCAACTAAAATATTTAATATTAGAGAAAATTATCCCTTAACGTTTACTGAATTACTATTTGAAGTCTATTCGTTAATTAAATCAAATATTCAGAATATTGAGAAGCCATATATATGCAATTCTTGTAATAAAATAAAACTAAATTACTCTCTATTTCAAAATCATTTATTAATTTGCTATTATGACTTATTATGTCCCTCTTGTAGTTCAGCTAATTTAAATATTCTCCTAAAAGATAGATTAATTTACTTTCGAGAATGCTACCTGAAATTTAACCTTAATTATGAAATTTGAAGATCTTTTTACGAAAGTATACTCTTGTAGATTTGCAATCTGGACAGACCGGCGGTAAAAATCCTTTTTTTATCAAATTCCCTTAACGTTTACTGAATTACTATTTGAAGTCTATTCGTTAATTAAATCAAATATTCAGAATATTGAGAAGCCATATATA
>DAHXPE010000199.1 GCA_027364495.1 Candidatus Heimdallarchaeota archaeon
TCAAAAACTTGTTTTTCCAATCAATTTAGAAAATGAAGGTTTTATTCCAACTGCTGTAAAAAATAATGATAAAATTAAAATTAGGCTTCTTGCTGACCAATATAACGTGCGGGCATCAAATGCGCACTTATTTTTGATAAATAATTGTACTCAATATCCAAATATACCCAAATCAATTGAAATTGATAAATCAGAATATTGTATGGCATATAGCACAGTTATTCTTCATCCTCCTACTCATCAAGGAAAAATTCAAAGATTATTTGCAACTGTTGAATTAAATGATAAAAATTTTATTCGCTATTGTCACAGATATGGGGTAAGAGCAATTGAAAACGCAAATTCAGTGAATGCAAGTCTCTATAAACTTGTAGATTTAGTAAAAGATGAATACTGGACAACAATCATCATTCTACAAGAATTCTATGAATCAGATTACTCTGGTATAATAAAAAGGATACAAGATGGCTATATAGTAGAAATAGTAAAAGGTCAATTCATTGCTAAAGGAATACTTGAACCAACTTCTTATATACTTGATTTAGATCTGAATATCATAGAAAAGAATGAAATTCATCAGGAAATGGAAGTAAATATCACCAAAGGAAAAACAGATCACATAACATATGATGAACCTTTATTAGTTTCATTTGATGATGAAGGCGTAAAAACAATCGTAAGAGAGTTTAAACCGTTAATAGATGTTCGTGATTCAATTATAGAGTTTGCATTACTCAAAAATGAAGAAAAAAAAATCATTCCATATTTATATGATCTGGTAGATGATGAATCGGATAGCAAATTATCATTTAATGATATAAACTCTGGGATATTGTCACCAGGTGAAATACAAGGATCATTGGTTACAGTTAAAGAGACTGATACGTTAAAGGAAAATTTAAATCTGCATTTTCATAACGAGACTAACACTAATTCATCGGACCAAGAAAAGAAAATATTTTATTGCAAGATACCTTCCATAAGTCTATTAAAATTACTTAGTACTTATGATAAAGATAAAATAGGCTTTATATTTGAAAAAGGATCAATATTAGCACATTTTTCGATAGTCTTACGAGAGAAGAAAATACCAGCGATAATAATTAATTCGACATTAGGCTTAGAAGACGGTATAACTGTGAAAATTGATGCAATAACTGCTAATTTAGAAGCTAAAGAAAGATTTTCAATTTCAGATATTTAAAAATAAAAATACAATTTAAAATCTTACTACTAAATTAAAAAAATGAATATTTTAGGAGAGAATACATATTATTCAGGAAGTAACCCTTCAGGACAAAATCCGTAGCTTAAGTTATCATTTAACGAAAGTATGCAATTTTGAATGTAAATTTTGTTATGCACATTTTAACAAAGTAGAACAAAATCATTTCGACGAAAAACGAACAAAAAACCTTATAAAACTGCTATATGAGAGTGGAACACGTAAAATAACATTTGCGGGTGGAGAACCGACTGTTATAAATTACCTGCCAAATCTCGTCAAATATGCTTCAGATCTTGGAATGACGACAGTTCTCATAACCAATGGCTATCGAATTAGTCAAGAATATATTGATTCAATGGAAAACAAGCTCAATTGGGTAGGCTTAAGTATTGATTCTGGAGTAGAAGATGTAAATGTTCGACTTGGTCGTGGTACTGGTGGTCATGTAGAGAGAACACTGCGAGTAGCTAAACTCCTGGTAGAAAACAATATTACTATTAAAATCAATACAGTGGTTACATCATTAACATGGCAGGAAAATATGAATTGGTTATTAGATGAAATAAGACCCAAAAGATGGAAGGTTTTTCAAATGTTGCCAATAGAAGGAGAGAATGATGATGCATCAGATCTAAAAGTTACACCAGAACAATTTAACTATTTTATTCAGAACCATCAAAAAAGTAATCCAACAGCCGAACGAAATAGTGATATGAAAGGGGGATATGTAATGATAGATCCAGAAGGGAGATTCTTTAATAATGATACAGGTGTAATGATTCATGGACCATCGATTTTAGATGTAGGTGTGGAAAAAGCATTTGAATTTTCGACATTTTCGTATGATACATTTTTAGGAAGAAATGGAAATTATGAATGGTAATATGTGTCGAAAAATGTGTCTGAAAATCAAAAAATATTTATTGTAAAATTTTTTGAGGAGTTTATAAAGGTTAATTATTACAAAATAGAAAATTTGAAAAAATATACATTTAGGTAACAATTAAATTCTAAAACCAATATTTTTGATAGATTAATTTAAAAATATTGCAACATATCAATAAATAAACCAAATATTAGCTCAAATCGAT
>DAHXPE010000225.1 GCA_027364495.1 Candidatus Heimdallarchaeota archaeon
TTAAAAGAGATTTTTTTAGCGTATATAGTAATATATTTTGGTTTTATAGGGCAAAGATTATTTCTTCATGATGTAGAGTTACAGCAGGCAATCTTTGAGACAATCGCTCTAATTTTAGGAATCTTCGGAGTTTGACTTTAGAAAAATTTGTTTCAGTCAGAATATCTTTTTTTACAAGAAATTACCTCTTGTTATTCAAATATATTTTTAACTAAAAATATGTAGAGATTCACCTGTAGGGTTTCACCGCTGGAGTAATCTGGTCTAAATGGATGAATTAAACAAAACATATTGTACATATTGTGGAAGTTTGCTTTTACCGGGTACCAGCATTTGTGAAGCATGTGGAAAATCGATTCCTAAACCTGCATATAACAGTACCACAAATACGCAATTCAATCAAAATTCTAATAGCATGTTTCAAAGCTCACCTGTACAGCAATATAATTCAAATACTGCAAATCAAAATACTTCTCAACCTGATTTAAATGATCCAAGAGTAAAAAGAAATATTGTTGAATTTGTGAATTCCAAACCGAAACTTTTGACAATAACGGAATTAAAAGAGATTTTTTTAGCGTATATAGTAATATATTTTGGTTTTATAGGGCAAAGATTATTTCTTCATGATGTAGAGTTACAGCAGGCAATCTTTGAGACAATCGCTCTAATTTTAGGAATCTTCGGAGTTTGGCTTTTAATCGATAAAATTGTTTCTTATAACTATAATCTTTATCCTCAGTTCAAATTCGACCCAGAAAGAATATTATTGTCCTTATTTTTTGCTTTTATATTTATTGGATTTCCACCAGGGTATTTCAGATATAGAATTTGGGTAAAAAAACTCCCTAAGCCAAACAATATTATAAAAATTCAATTTATAAGTAGTTTGTCTTTAATTTTATATGGTTATATCTGGTATTTTTTAATTTTCACGCATTCATTACCTGATATATTTTTATTTTTCCCATTCATTATCGGTATATCCGTAGGAATTGGAATACTTCCTATAGGAAATTTTAGATTAATTTTGAAATGGAATAAATATTTATATATTTTTTTAGTGATTATAACAGTAATTTTAACATTATTAGGTTTTCAAATGCTGTATCTTCATTTGATGACATTTTAAAATAAAAATACATTTTTGTCTTATCATCAACACCAATACATTTATTAATAAAATATTTAAAATGGCTATATTTTCCAACAAATAATTAAAATTTTACTCATAATCTAAATTAAATTGAAAAATAAAGGTAAAATGAGTAATAGGCTAAGAAACTGTGAATAGGCTAGAATTATAACAAAAGGATGAAATAAATAAGTGATTCATGAAATCTGGCTTTTTATGTCAGGAACTGGTCTTCCACTTTGGAGTAAAAAATTTGGGCAAGTAAAAAACACACTTGATCCAACACTCATAGCTGGATTATTGACTGCCATAAAAGGTTTTTCAACACAGGCTATTGGTTCAGATTTAAAAGACTTAGTCCTAGAATCTGACAAGTTGCATAATTTTTTGGTTTCTGATAATATTCTCTTTACTGTGCATATCGATCAGAGAGTACCAATCGAAAAATTAGATAATTTATTAGCAAATTCAAGAGATGAACTCATAAACATAGCACAAGACTCTAATTTTACTCTTTCGGATATTGAAAAGCTCTCCTTCAAGAATTTTCAAAAATTGGTTCAGGTTGTAACCCCAGTTCTAGATAGACTGGCATTAAATATTGATCAATTCAGAAATGAATTATTTATGATCTATGATGAATCATTATTTGATTCGGTTCAGCTAACATTATTATCAAAAATTCCTGAATTAGTCCCAATTCTAACAAAAAATCAGGTTTCATTGACAATTAAAGATTTAAAAACACAGAAAATACATTTTCAGCAAATAACAGCGGAAATAGAATATAATAAATCAAGTAGTATATTCGATCTTATTAGCTATATTGAATCTAAACAATTCTTTTTAAGCGACATGGAAACAAATCCGGCTCTAATTTTTACAGCTAATGCAGCTGTGAGTGTGTTTAAGATACCGCAATCCCAGAGTCTTATAATAGTTACTAAGGATCACATTGAAATGGATGATTTACCTAATTTTCGTAAAATAGTTTTTGAATTGCGAAAGAGGGTAGTTGATTTTTATAAAAAATAATCTCTTTTAACCAAAATTTGTAAAAGATTGATGAATTGTAAAAGATTTATGAATGAAAATAAAATTTATGACTATATTATCGTGGGAGCAGGTATTTTAGGTTGTGCAACAGCTAAACATTTGAAAGACCAAATTCCAAAGGATGAAAAAGTATTACTGATAGATAAATACCCAGCTTGTGGCCAGGGAAATACAAGCAAAAGTAATGCTTGCTATAGGAATGTTTTCGATACACAATTAAATATAAATCTCTGTAATGCCAGTATTGCATATTATAAGTTCGTTGAAAAAACATTTAATTTAGGCTTAAAGGAATTTGGTTATTTATGGCTATTAACAGAAGACCAGATGAAACAAAGAAAAGAAAAAAGAATTAAAATTAACGTTGGTGAACCAAAGTACTCATTTTTAGAATTTTTAGAACAGCAACAAGTAAAATTTAAAATATTTAATCAAGAAGAAATTCAAAAGATTTTTCCTTCACTAAGAATAATAGCTGATATCGAAAATTATCAAACTACTATTTCTTATGGACTCTTAGGGTATCAATGTGGTGCATTAGCTCCTGATTTATTAGTGAAATATTATGAACAAGAATATAAAAATAATCAAGGAGAAGTGAAGTACGGATATGAGGTTACAGATGTAATGCTAAAAGAAAAAGGAAAAGAATTTGATGAAAATTATTTCACAACTGTATGGAGAAATTCAGAATGTGCAGGAGTAAGAATAAGAAGTGTTAAAACTCTCGAAGAAGAGATCATATTAGGTAAGAAAGTAATTGTATGTACTGGTGCTTGGGTAAATCAATTACTTTACAAATTAGGAATACACATAGGAGTTAATGCAAAAAAGAGACAATTATTTAGGATAAAAAATAAAACGGAATTTGTAAGCACTAAAGCTTTTGGTAATGAAATTAATTCAATACCATTCATTATTTTGCCTAGTGGAGGCGTATTTATTAAACCCATTCCGGAAAATGGTTCAATTGACGTTGGATGCTCAGACGATATCGGAAGGAGATTTGAAATTGAACCAAAAATAGAAGATGCAACTAAAATTTTTAAGAATAGCTTAGATAATCCAAGAGCGGAGTTAGATTTTTATCAAACTGATGTTCTTCCAATTCTAGAAGCATATTTTCCAGAGGAATTTAATGAAAAAGTACCCATAGAACATCCAAGTGCTGGTTTGTATGCATATTCATTAGATAAATTTCCAATAATAGCTAAAGAATTAAATAACTTCTATATTTGTACCGGAGCTTCGGGTTCAGGAATAATGAAAGGAGATGCGATTGCAAGGATAAATGTGGCAAATATTCTTGGAGAAGAACAATGTTCGTTATTCAATGGAATAAAAGTCAAGGTTAAGGATTTTGGTTTACATACTCGAAATGTACCGAATGAAACGTTAATCCTTTAACGAGCCAAACAAAAAATTAAATGGTAAAAGAAACAAAACTATCTCATCGCAGCAATTTTCAATGAATGGGAAATAGAATTTGACTAATTACTATAAATTTGCAATTATTTAACCTTTATTGGTGAAAAGAATTATCCATTGTTATCTTCTAGAATAACCCTGTGTTTATAGGTTAATAGGCTACCAAAACAAATATCACTCACTAAATAAATATCAAAACAGCTACGGCAATAATATCCTTTACAAATGGAACATTGAAGCACTTCGTTTGACTTAGAAATTAAACCTCCATGGGCTATACATCGAATATTCTCATCAGCGACTTTAATGTTTTCATTAGGAATATAGTCTTTTTGCAAATTAAATTGATTACTAACAGCAGTATTCCAAATTAAACGCGGAAATTCAGAAAGATTATTTTCTCCTGATTTAACTTGGAAGAAAATTTCCTTATAAATCTCAGTAAAGAGAAAAGACTCAAACATTTGAAAAACATTGCGCTCAATAACTTCGTTAATGTTGACCTTTGTATAATAAATCTTCATATCTTTTGGAATGACATTTTTAAGCAACGTGAAAGAATTGAATGAAGGATTTGGTTCATCAATACCATTATAACAACCAATAATAAAAATGCTAATGTTACCATTATTATGCAAAATATGTCTAAAATCTGAAAGAAGGGACTTAACGTAACTTTGAACTGATTCAGAATAATTTGCTAGGTCTAAAATAATGAGAAGTGAATGAGCTCCACGTAGGTGATTAATACTTAATCGAGTAGAAGGATCACCAATAGAACTGTCTTCCCGATTATTCCAACGCCAGAATTCTGGATTAAAAAAAACAAGTTGGTTAAGAGCATTTTGAAATAAAATCTTAATCTCAAACAAAGAAAGAAAAGGGCT
>DAHXPE010000208.1 GCA_027364495.1 Candidatus Heimdallarchaeota archaeon
GGCCAAGATCTACACGTAGTGGTTTTTCAGGGGGTAATCCTTTCAGTGGAGCAGCTGGCGGGAATCCTTTTGGTGGGTTTGGTCAAGATACTCCACAACAACATCAACCAGCCCGTGGAGAAGATATCACGATTCCTTTGAAATTACCAGCTGATGAGGCTAAAGCTGGGGTTACTAAAACAATTACCATGTCTGTTACAAAAAATGGCAGAAAAGAGAAGGAAACACTTAAGCTAAAGGTTCCTTCTAACGTCAAAGAAGGTAGTAAGCTTCGTCTTAAAGATAAAGGAAAACCAGGTAAATACGGTGGTTCAAGTGGGGATTTATTTGTTGAAATTAAAATTGTTCCAGCTGAACCACAACAACAAGTGTTTCGAGTCAATCTTTTCCAAGCTCTTTTAGGTGATAATGTTACTATCGATACCCCTGGCGGTTCAGAAAAATATTCAATTCAACCAGGAGTTCAAAATGGTGAAAAATTTATTCTTCCTCAGAGAGGTGATCTTATTGGTGATTCCAAGGTGCGTAAAGACTTAGAGATTGAATTACGTGTAGTATTACCAAAAATTCAAACAAATGAACAAAAAGAAATTATCAAGCAGCTTGCAAAAAGCCTTGGCATGGATTAAAAAGAAAGGTAATTTATTCTTATTCGAATTGTTCTCCTAATATTTCATCAGTTATACCCTGATCAGTTATGTAGAAGGTAGCTTCTTTTTCTGGAAGTTCTGGTGAGTCTATAATTCTTGCAACACGTGAATTTCCTTTCAATTTTCGAAGCCATATTCTGGTTTGTGGGCGGTGACCCCATGCATAACCAAGGGCTGGCTCAGCATTCTTTCCAACCAAAAAGTTGTCAAAAGATGCAAGAACTTGATTCGTTGTTATTATGGCTAAATCATAGGAATCAGCATATCGTTGAAGTTTTTCTGCATGAGCCATTATCTTTTGTTGTCTTTCTATTAATTGTTCTTTTCCATGATATTCACTTCTAAAATGAGAAGCAATTGAGTCAATAATAATTAATCGAACATTTTCTTTTTTCAATAACGCATCAGCTTCGTTCACAATCTGAATCTGGTGATCAGCATTATAGGAACGAGCTACAAAAATATTTTTCAGAATGTCATGAGGATCCATTCCGGCTCTATTATAATTGGCTATTTGCAGGACACGTTTAGGTGAAAAAGTTCCTTCGGTATCGACAAAAAAAACTTTTCCATTTAATCCACCGAATTCTTCAGTCATAATAGTATTAATACATAATTGAAAGCAAATTTGAGATTTCCCAGATGAAAATTCTCCAGCTATTTCGGTAATTGATCCAGTAGGAATACCACCCCCTAGTATCTCGTCAAAAGATTGGCTTCCTGTTGATAAATATAGTTTTGATCTTTGTTCATCTAATAGTTCAAAAGCAGTCATAGGACTGATGCCTAATAATTCACGAGCCTCTACAACAGCCTTTTTAGCTATTTTAATTCCAATGGCAACTTTATCGGACACTTCTGCTGGACTGGCCTTTGATAAAGTCTCAAGGGAAGCATAATGCTCTGAAATTTTTTTCTTTATAGAAGCAGGAATATCCAATTCATCAAAACTCATAAAAAATTCTACTTGATTATTGATGCTAGTTTAATGGTTCTTAGAAAGTTCGAATTATATTTTATCAATAGATGTATAATCTAATTAAGTTATTCATGAATATTAATTTTAAAATTTTTTAGTGGAATTCTGATTTGCATCTAGTTAAAAGACTTATTTTTTTGATTTTAGGACAAAATTTGTCCAAAATTTTAGATGGAAAAAAAATTCTTATATAAATTTTAAAACAATTTTTTCTATAAAAGTTTCTAAAAATAAAGGTCTAGTACTGATTGGTTTTTTAAGATTCCTTGGTTTTGTTGTAAACCTGTTCTGGTTTAGTGTACTCAATAAATAAATGAATATCAGAGCTTGGCCTCACCAGATAGAGGAAATTTTAACACTTCATACTTTAGAGACTGATTTTACTCCTATTTTTCAGAAGATACATCAGGAAATTATTCATTTAGAACACAATTTTTTTTAAATAATAATGTGCCTTCAATAACAAATGATTCTTTTTCAAAACCTAATTCTTAGACAAAACCATTTAATTATTCAGTTATATGCGATACTTCTAATCCTATTTCAAATATGGTAAAATTTTCTCAAAAAGACATTGGAATTTGGAAATTAGAGTTAGATTTCAATTGAAGTAGTGAAATAGCTTATTCATCACAAATTATATTGATTTCTAATCCTTTTAACAATCCAGTAAAATTATATTTGAATCATCCAGCTGGAACTCCTTTAAAAATTGACAATAATTTTACAGCAATAAACAGTATGAATTGTCAATTCGTGGACTTCCTTGTAACCACAATGGCTTTATGGTTTATTAATTATATCCTTTTTTGCGATAAGTATTTCAAGAATAATGGTTGTACAACGAAGAAAAACAAAATAAAAAAGTCAAAGTTTCTTTCAAAGAAAAAATATAATTTAAAATGATTGAATGCTTAAAAAGTGGCAGGCCCGACCAGATTTGAACTGATGCAAGTGGATCCAGAGTCCACCATACTAACCACTATACTACGGGCCCATACCAGGATTTTATTTCCAAATAATTTTATGGATTAATTTTAAAAAATTAAGAAATTCCAGAATTTACAAATCAATCTTAAATTAAAGAAATATTGCCAATTTATAAATTTTACAAAATTTGCTTTGATTATTTCCAAAATCTTTTAAGAAAAATCACATCCACTAAACGAAGCTGAAAATCACAAAAAGAATATTTATTCCAATAAAAGCTAGTACATATCCAATAAACATGGGAATAAGAAAAGGTATTGAGTATTGCACCCAGATGGTTTCCCTTTGAAGATTTTTGTCTGCAATTGCATGTCCTAAGAGAGTACGTTGTCTGAATAAATCTTCTTCTTCAGATTTTAATCCTATAGAAAAATCAAAAGACCATTTATTGCCATTTCTGTGTAATTGGGTCATATTTAAATTTTGTTTCTGTTTATTAACCCAATTGGGCTGTAGTAATGAATATGAAATTCTACGGTTTTCTTTCCACCTAAGCAATGGTTCACTTGCTAATCGAATAAATGGAACCGGATATTGTTCATTTAAATTAATTTTATTTGTAAAAAGAGCATTTTTTTCAAGCATCTGATAATGAAAAAACGGCTTGGTTAGTATTGAAGATATGGGTAACGGTTCACCTAAACAACTTGCAAAGATTTTTTGTATAGTAGAACTTTGAGGCATTTGATACCGCTCTGGATTCTTTCTATAACCAAAGTAATTCTTCACTAATATAATAATTGGTATAGGAATTTGAAGTAAAGCTGCATTCATAACCAATGTTAGGCTAATAGGTAAAATCAAAAACAAAAAGTTCGTATTAAAAATACTGGGTATTCCAGAAATTAATTTGATTGAAATAGGATCTAATAAAGATAAACAAATTAATCCTAATATATCGGCTTCACCCCAAAGACCAAATATTAACATGAAGAATGAAAGAAGAATACCTATAATCATTGAAACTGCAATATATATTAATAGAGTTGAATCTTTCCAATAAAGAACCAATCTGATAAGATTCACTGGTATAGCAAATATGAATAACAGTAACCAAATATATCCATCAACAAGTCGTAACTTAAAATCCTGATATGAAGCGATTAGTAAAAAAACACACGATAGTAAAAAAACAGCCAATTCAAAGTAATATGATATAATTTGCAGTCACTCCTAATATTGCTCCTCTATAAGGCATTCAGTTAATCATATAATGCTTGTTTGACCTTTTCAAAAATAGCATCAAGTTTTTCGTATGGGCTATTTTGAACGGAAATAAACCCTTCTTCAAAGGTACTTTTAGGGAATTTTTCATAATATGCCTTTAATGTTTCTGAAAAGTTTTCCAAGAACTCTTTAGCTTTTTCAGTAGAGTTACCTACCAAGTCTATTTTATTAACGACAAAATAAAAAAGTGCTTTTTTCTCACGGGCAATTCTATTTGCCTTTTGTTGTTTCATATCAAGAGAATCTAGATAATAGTTAAATGCATCTTCCATAGCACTTTTTTGAACGAGAATGCTTTGAGTTGGGTCTAATAAAAATAAAATACCATCTGCTTTGTATTTAGCCATAGCTACGCGCCATTGCCTTCGTAAAGTAAAATCTCCAGGTGTATCAACTGCGACTATTTCATACCAACGGTATTTTTCAAGACTAACTATACTAGCTGTTTTTTGTGAATGCAATTTAATTTTACGCTTTTCAACAGTTATATTTGTTGTTTTCTCGGTTTCTAAATCTTCGCCTTTAAGTCGTTTTATTAAGGTTGTTTTTCCGACTCCTGCATTTCCTAATATAGTTAGACGTAATTCACGATCAAACATATTCTCAGATCAATTATTTAGTAGTTTTGACTTTCTAAAGTATAATTTCGATAGCATAAAAGCCAATTCTCATGCATAGACTGTTGAAGAGTAATTCTATTATGTGAATAAAAGAGAATTTGTAATG
This sequence comes from Candidatus Heimdallarchaeota archaeon, assembly GCA_027364495.1. The sequence continues at coordinate 4,573 of DAHXPE010000208.1, forward strand.
CTATAAAAATTTACTGTTATTTTGTTATGAATTAGTAAATTTATCATATTTTTTCGTGTTCTACTTCCAACACGTCTAAATATAATACGGTGACTTTTCTGTTTACTATTTGAGCGACTGATGGTTTTGTTCTGCCCTCATCACCATGCATTAATTCTTTAACATATAAACCACCTTCACAATAAACTTCGATTTCAGCATCGGTATCTGAAAGTTTAATAAAATTTATATCATAAACATGTCGTTTACGAAGAAGATCAGCTCTTCTGTGCTTTACTCTTGTAGGTGTATCTTGATCTATTTCTCCGATCAGTCCATTTTTTATGATTTCTTTATTCCATACCTCTAGATTTGGTTCTGAAAGGGAAATTTTCATTCTATACCTTTTCGCCATCTTAGTACTCTCACCTTTCAATGAACGCAGTATCATTCTTGATGATGAACCTTTTAACACTACATCAACCCTTCTATTAGCTGATGTGTTAATCATCAATTCTAATTTTGTTAGATCAAGTGTACGAATTTTAGGTTGACTAACCTCAACTACAAATGGTCTGCCTTTACCAAGCATTAATGCATCAACGTCTTCTCGACCGGAACAATGAATCTTAACGTCAGATCCTTTAGCAGCTTGTTGAATATATGGTGTAATGTATTCCTCTACTGAATCAGGGTAATTTCTCCCCGTGGTATTACATTTTTCACATCCCTTACCACGACAATTACTACATAACCAGATAGCTTGTGGAATACCACGAACAAGTTTTCGATAGGATCCTTCAATGAATAATGGGTTACTACTAGCCTTTACCAGTTTTGAATCTAGGTCTACAATGAATAAAATTTCTGGTGTATTAAATTCAACCTGCTTGTCTTGAATCGCCTTGAGTACGTATTTACCTAATTCACGATTGAATTCTGATTTTAAAGTTTCGCCAAACTCTAAATTAAATTTAGATCTCAAAATCTCCTCTTTTTCTGTAATTGTTGGTGGTGTATTACATCCAATTAGAAAAGTTGTGAATTCATATCTTTTTGAATGGGCAACAATCGTATTTGCAAGAGTTAGCAAATTCGAATCTTCAAAAAGGTCACCACAAATATAACACGGAGAATGAGCTATTTCAATATTTTTCAAAGCATCGATTTTTTGAATTAGGGAGGTAAAAGGTTCAAAGTTAACTTTTAGCAATGAATCCATTTTTTCAGGATAGCAATTGTTTTCAATATATGTTTGATGGATTTGCATTCCCAAGGTTAATAATAAAGCTTCACCTCTGGCTTTATTTGATGTTCCTGTAAGTAAAGAACCAAATTGTCTGCCTAAACAATTAGTACAAAGAGTAAATTCAGATAAAAGATTTTGAATGGTGTCTAAAATCATTTAATTCAACAAAAAAAGGGAATTAAGAAATAAAGAAATTATTCTTGTTTAAATTCAATATCGTCATCAGTCTCAAAATGAATAGTTGACTTCGATTTTGCTTTTTTCTTAATATCATCAATTTCATTAAATTGATCAGCTAAATCATTGTCTTCAAAATCTTGATTATCTGATTGTAATTCGTCTTCAGCTTCGGAATCAGCTTTTTCAAACCTTTTAGGTCGGTGTTGAAATTTTCGAGGTTGAGTTTTTCGTCTATCACCGTGCTGACCAGGTTCTCGTCTGGTTAATTTTCCTTCTTCTTGACTTCGGCCATGATGTCCTTGTGAAAAATGCTTACCGCCATGAAACTGTCTTTTTTGAAATTTCTGAGGTTTTTCGTGGATTAAATATTGAAGTTCTTCAGGTAAATCAATTTCTTCAAGGAATTGAGGGGGAACTTCTTCACAAACGACAATGAATTTGGATACTTTTTTAAATTTGAGACCAGATTTGATTGCTTCTGGTATATGCACTTTAATAAGTCTGGGATATCTTGTATAATTCTTTGCTACTGAATAGGCGTCTTTCATTTCAACTGAAAGATGCAAGTACTGCCTATCACGTCGTTCACGTGGGAATAAACCTAAACGAAACATAGTGTCTAATTCAAAATTGCTTCCAGCATAATAAACACATTCTGGTAAATCTTCAACTTCATCAGGAAAATCTAATGGATTCAAACGAATTGAATGCCCATAAGTTGCTCGAATCAAATGTTGATCATTAATTTCGTAACGTCCTTTAGGATCTGTATCGACAACTTGTTGAATTGCATCAACTGTTACCCATTCAAGACGATCTTTACTAGCCTTTATTTTATCGGCTAAATCCTCAATTGTACAATTCAACCACCCTTCATTATCTATTTGCAATCCCAAAATACCTGGATTATGTCTCAATAATAATGAAAGAAATTTTGATAAGCTAGAACGTCTTTTTTCTTCATCTTCTGACATGTTCACGTTTCCTTTCTAATAAATAATATCAAACAGTACAATACTAATTAATAATTATATATTCTGTACTTAAATATACTAGTATCAGTAATTCGCTATCAATTAAAGTACTTTTATGAAGGATTATTAATACGATTATTAATTTTTTATATGCGAACAAAGTAGTTTTGAACAAAATTAAGATAAAATAAAGGATTAATGGCAGCTAGAAGCAAAAATCTAATCTTGTTAAAATAATAATTCAATTTAGACTTTGATTACTTTCTTGAAGAGCTTCTTTAGAGCCAAAAACATTGATTTTTACACCAGTATCAAGTTTAACATTATAGGGCTTACCTTTACCTTTTGATATTCCAGCCATAACTTGTTCAACTTTATCAGCATGGCAAATAGCTAAAATACATCCCCCTTCACCACTACCATTTATTTTACAGCCGTAGGCTCCATTAGCCATAGCACCATCGATCATCGATTCAATTCGGTCAATACTTAAATTCAGGTCATCGCGAAGAATTGCATGTTGTCTTGTTAAGAATTTCCCTAAAGTAGGACCATCAACAACTGAATCATTAAATAAATCTTTTCCTTTTAATGTAAGATCTTTGATATTCATTATAGCTCTAAGCATTTTATAAGAGGTATGATTAGAAATATCAGAAGTTTCCATATGTTCTAATGATGATATTTTAAGATCTTGCATATTAGAAAGAACACGTTGCTTAATCCTGTGCACTGTATTAAGAGTTCTTTTTTTTACTTGCGAATTACCAACCACAAATGCGATATCATCTAATTTAGAAATATCTAAAGCAGTTGCCTTGGGTAAACCGGACATTGGAAATTCCAAAAAGTTTACGTTTCCTAAGGCAGTAGCATAAGCATCTTGTCTTCCCCCTGGCTCATTAAATTCAAGTACTTCACTTTCAAATGCAAGTTCAGCTATTTCCTCAGGTTTTAATTTTTTACCAAGTAATCTGGAAAGAAAGGCTGTCCATGCAACAGTTAAAGCCGAACTACTTGATAAGCCAGCATTTTGGGGAATATTACCCGAAAAAGATGCAGTAAAACCTTCAAAATTAAAACCTTTACGATGAAAAACGTTTATTGCACTTTGAAGATATGCGCGACGGAACCGGTAGGGAATAGGAAATTGCAAAGGAATGGTGTAGGTACGTTTCATATTGTTGAGAATTAAATAAATATAAGGTTTATCATGATAATGACCAATAATAGTCATTCTTAGGTTAACACCTGCCGAAATTACAGGCAAATTGAAGTAATCTTGATGCTCACCAAATAATACAACACGTCCTGGAGCAGAAGAACGAACAATTCGGTAATTTTTCGACAACTGAAACAAACCAACTATGATAAACACTTAAACAAATGAAAATGGTTCATATTTTAAATTTTAAAGATATATTTTAGTAAAAATATAGTAAGTTAATATATTTGTTTTTTTATTATTTCAGATAGAAAACAATGCGTTTTATAAAAATTGTTATTTAATTTAAGTAAATTTTGATTTTTATCTTTTCATTTTACGACTTTTGAACTTTCTAAACATTGGGAAAGCGATAGGTGCAGTAAAGAAAGTATTCATACTATTAAATTCAAGCTTGGGGGAAGAAGAAACATTGTGAACAGAGATTACATTATTATAAAATCATCAATATTGATGTTGTTAATATCATAATCGATATTCTTAGTACCAATGAAATTTAGTTTCTTAATAGTAAAGGTAAAATTTATAAGAGCTTTTACTTGATCAATAGCAGATTTCTGTCACCAATAGCCAAATGATAGTTATAAAACAGTTTTTATTGTTTTTTATTAAAATGACCAGCTTTTTCATTAAAAATCTTGAATAAGCTAAAAAATTTATTAAATGGATGAAAAAATGAAGAGAAAATATTTCTTACTTCATATGAGGATAAAAACGGATATAATGAGAAAAGGCAAAATGAGTAAAGATAATAATGTTAAAATGGTGATATAAATTGACTCAGACTCTACATCAAGAAAGAATTCTTTTGCAAATGCGATATTAATAATAGCGGGGCCTGAAAATGCTTGAATTAAAAGAGGCACGACAAAATCAACATTAACAGGTTCAGATGGAAAAATAAAAAAATAAATAAGAATTAAAAATAATATTCCAAAAAAAGGAGCAATAATGAGTCTGAAAATAGACACAAAAGATAAAAATCGATTGTTTAACGAATGAAAGCTTAAATTGAATGTCAAACCAATAAGCAGGAGTGCAAGAATTAATGAAATCCAATTAATGCCATTAATAGTAAAATTAATTTGATTTGTACTAAAGGGAAGAAAGGAAAGAAAATTAGCGAATGTATCAGGATCGAAAACTATCTTAAAGAAAAATCCTATTAGCATTGAAAAAGTTGGTGGAAAAATTAGTATTTTTTTTATAATTTTTTTGAAATCAAGAGAGCCATATGAATGATCTTTAGACCCATATTTAATCCCTAAATATGAGCCCAAGGAGTTTTGAATTACAATAACGGTAACTGCAAAAAGAGTTGCCGTGATAAGACCTTGAGGTCCAATAAGAATTAAAATTAGTGGAAAAGGAAGAAAAACGGAATTAGGAAAAGAGACCGCAAGAAATAAAGATCCTAATGTTTGGTTAGGAATAGAACGAATACGGGAATATAATAGAACAGAAAAAATAGCACTAAAAATAACAATGAGACAAAAGAAAATGCTAAGAAAAATGGCAAAAATAGAATTAAAATTTGCATTGAGAATAGATGAAATAACTATAAAAGGAAAAAGGATATTTAAGATAAGTTTTGTTGAATATGTAATAATAGCAGAATTATCAGGATCTTTAAGAAATAATCGTAAAACTAGACCTAAGATTATTAAGACATAGATAATACTTATACGGATAATTATTTCGGTGAAATTAATTACCATAAATGACCTTTAAAAATAAAGTTAATAGTTATTTTCGTGTAAAGTTCAGAAAGAATTGTGGAATAAAAGTAAAAAATTAATAAAGAAAAAAAATTAAAGTTTAAAAACCTTAATTTAAAGATCAAATTAACCTGGAATATACCTGATAAACCTTGAATTAAGGTTAGCCACCCGAAAGGGGAATAAAACTTTTAGAAAACCTTAATAAAAAGAAAAACAAATCTTTTTAAAATATGCGAGCTTCGTTTAGC
>DAHXPE010000212.1 GCA_027364495.1 Candidatus Heimdallarchaeota archaeon
TTAAATTCAAATTCTGAAGAGCCTGAACATTTCCCGGATAAGTTTTTGACAAATCCTCTGTGTAAATCATAATGAATTATGATTTGTTATTTCCTTTTTGATAACAAAGAAAATTAAGTGATAATTTAGAAATTTTGAAAATTAGCTATAGACTCTGATTAAATTCGTTTACTATTCAATGGATTGCTAATCACTAATATTTCTGTGTATAAAATCTTTTAAAGGAAATAACAAATCATAATTCATTATGATTTACACAGAGGATTTGTCAAAAACTTATCCGGGAAATGTTCAGGCTCTTCAGAATTTGAATTTAAAAGTTCCACCTGGTGAAATTTTTGGATTATTAGGTCCTAATGGTGCTGGAAAAACAACAACCGTAAGGGTTTTATCTTGTATATTAGAACCAACTGCTGGAGAAGCTGTCGTAGGCGATTTAAGTATTAGAGATGATAAAGAGGCAATTCGTAAAATAATAGGTCTTTTGTCTGAAAATCCAAGTTTATATGAGAGATTATCAGCAAGAAAAAACCTTGAATATATAGGACGTTTATATGGACTATCCCGTGAAGAGGCTAGAAAAAGAACAATTAATTTGGCGGAATTGTTTGAATTTAAAGAAAATTTAGATATTGAAACAGGAAAATTAAGCAAGGGAAACAAGCATAAGGTAGCAATAGCACGAGCTATGCTTCATGAGCCTAAAGTACTGTTTTTAGATGAACCCACATCATCCTTAGATCCTGAAATGTCCAAAATTGTAAGGGATACTATCGAAAAATTAACAGAAACCTATGCGAGTACGGTCTTTATTTGTACCCATAACTTACCTGAGGCAGAAAGGTTATGTGATCGCGTAGGAATAATAGATAAAGGGAATCTACTAATTGCGGGAACACCAAAAGAATTAATCAAAAACAAAACACCGACATCAGAGATCATAATACACCTTGTAGAACTTAATGAATCAATAAAAGCTGTTTTTAATGGAAATAAAAAACTTGGAGAAGTTGACTTTAATGAGCAGACAAAAGAAATATCTTTCTCCATTTTTGATCCAATTCAAATAGTTCCAAATTTAGTACATGACCTTGTTGTAGAAACAAATGCTAAAATACTATCTGTTTACGAAAGAAAAAAGAGTCTAGAAGACGTTTATTTCGATTATTTAGGAAGGAAGATTAACAATGGCAATTAATTATTCTCGAGTCGTTATTCTCATAGAAAAGGATTGGGCAGAGTTAAAAAAATCAAAATATATAATTTATTCGTTAGTGGGTTTACCTTTAATTTTTGCTATTATAATGCCTTTATCGACAGTAGCCCCGTTTACATTTATTACTCCTGATCAACAAAATAGTGCGCTGCCCTATACACAATCAATTCCAGCTCCTGTTTCTCAATGGGCTCATTTAAATGATTTACAAAAGACAATTGTAATGATGACTTATTTCAGTCATATGTTTTTCCTGATTATTCCGGCTATGATCCCTTCTGTTATTGCTGCTGATAGCATTGCAGGTGAAAAAGCTAGAAAATCGTTTGAGGCAATTTTAGCTACTCCATTAACTAATACCGAGATCTTACTTGGGAAAATAGGTTTACCATTTCTTTTAGGCGTAGGAGGTACATTGATAGGAGCAGTACCATATTGTATTTTGATTTATGCTTTAACAATTAACGTTTTAGGTTTTAATATTTTACTAGAACTTAATTTCATACTTCTAATTACTTTACTAACTCCAACCGCAGGATTGTTAACTGCTATTTGTATGGTCTTTGTTTCATCTAGAGTATCAAATACTAGGGATGCACAACAATTAGGAGCATTTGTAGTCCTACCTTTGATTCTATATTTTATTGTACAGGTAGTTTTAATTATATTTTCAATCTATACTATTCTAATTGGAGCAGGTATATTACTTATCATAGATATTGTTCTTTTGAAATTGTCAATTAATGTATTTAGTAGAGAAAATATTATGGCTAAATTCACCTAAGAAGAGTAAATTGATGCAAGTAATAAATACAGATGTCATTCTTTCAGCTGCAATAACTACCCTAGTTATTATCATTATCCTGATTATTATTCAGGTAAAAATGAAGCTCGATTGGAAAATCTTTTATGCAAGTATATTATGTGGTTTACCACTCAGTTATTTGATAAATCAAATTAAAATTCCAATATTAGAATACGTCTTTAAATCACAAATAGCACAGAAGAGTTTAAGTTTACTTGATGGCATAGTTTGGGTTCTGATTGTAGGCGTTACAGAAGAAACAATTAAATTTATCGTATTTATTGCTTTTATCATCGTTTTAAAACATTATAATATTAAATCAGATCAAAAAACTACTATAACGGCTTATGGAGTTGGTATTGGCTTTGGGATAGGTGAGATCTGGTATTTAGCATCATTACTCCTTTTTTATCAAACACCAATAATTGAGGGCAGTAGTTTAGTTGCTTGGCTAGGAGGGTTTGGATTTGAAAGATTTTTCGTTACCTTTGCTCATGCAGCGATTTTCATGCTTGTTCTTTATGGATATAGAAAAAATACTTTAACAACAATTTTCTTTTTAGTTGTAGCAATAATTGCTCATGCATTATATGATTTTCCTATAATATTGACTGCAATAGGAATTATAACTTCATTTGAATTGTCTTTAATAATTATATTAGAATTAATATTAGGATTTATAGTTTCATTTTTCTTACTAGACAATTTTTTAAGATTGCATCCAGAAAAAGATCGAGACATTAAAAAAGAACGATTACTCCAACGCGCACGTGATTCACTTGAGTAAAAAAGAACGATTACTCCAACGCGAACGTGATCGAGTGTTTCTTAAATTGTTTATGTACAAAAAATAATAATTCTTAAAAAGCGATAGAATTCTACTAAATCGATTCTTATGGAAATAACAATTGGTACGTTACCGGAAAATGAATGGGAAAGATACAAAGAAATACGGCTTGAAGCTTTAAAGAATGACTCAATTGCCTTTGGTAGTTCATATGAAGAAGAAATTAATCGTCCAGAAGCACATTGGAAAATTAGAACAAAGGGCGCTGTATTTGCATTTGACGGTCAACAAGTAATTGGATTAATGTCATACCATAACGAGGATCGAGTAAAAACAAAACATAAATCAGGAATCTATTCAGTATATGTAACGCCAGCATATAGAAGCAAAGGAGTTGGTAAAAAACTTCTCACTGAAGTGTTACGACTTATAAAATTAAATCCAGAAATTGTAAAAGTAAATTTAACGGTTAATCCCTTGCAAACATCAGCTGTCAAACTATATGAATCATTTGGCTTTAACGCAGTTGGTACATTACGTAAAGAATTGTTGATTGATGGAAAATACTATGATGAAACATTAATGGAGTTACTTTTTTAAATTTTCTTAATAAGAATTTAATAACAAATTTTCCGTATACTGGAAATCTAAATCTCAAACAGTTAGTGGAACCAACTATGATGAGACCTTGATAGAATTTTTGTTTAAAATCAGGCCTAAAAAATATTGAAAAAGGTTTTACACATAAGAAAAATTTCTTAAAATATAAAGGCAAGAGTAGAAAGCCAACTTATAAAAGCACCTATAACAAAACTTCAACCAGTAAAGGCAATGAACAGTATTCAAATTCTAGTTATAAGATTTCAATAATATTTCTGTTGCATTGTCAGAATACAATTCCAGACATAGGAGAGAAAATAAATTTTGATATTTT
>DAHXPE010000226.1 GCA_027364495.1 Candidatus Heimdallarchaeota archaeon
CTAGTCCATTCAAATGAATTTGTAAAATTCCAAAAGAATAATTCTGATAATTCTATTATTCTAGTTTCATTTGATTTTCCATTATTGGACATCTTTATTGAACCGAAGATTCCAGAGTTGTTATATACACAATAATGCATAAATACAATGTTTTTTAAAAAGATCTAGTTAATTGACCTTTGATAAAACTGATTACTCTATAAAAAGAAAGGGGGAAAGACAGGAGACAAGTAGAGACAAATCTACTTAGAAAAGCCATTCTCCTGTCCACTTAATATTTTTTAAAACTACTTTAAGTACATTTTTAAGTAAAAATACTACATTAATTTATCCAATCATTAAAATACCTGGTATAATACAATGCTCCTATTTTTGACTGAAAATTTTTTACTAAGTACGAAGATCATTTATTCTCATGTCGGTCTTTTAGTAAAAAATCAGTAACTAGAAAAGAAAGTAAGAGCTCAATTTTTGATACTTAACCATTATATTTTGACCAAGATGAGGAAAAACTTTAATACAATTTAAATACTCTTTCTTTCTAAGTCTTATATCACAATTTTATCTTGGATTAGTTTTAGACAATTAAGAATTGAGTTATCTCCCAAGTGGATTATTATACGAGTGCCCAAGTATAGGTCTTACTGTGTATGCTTCACTTATTCTCTTAAAATAATCCTGGTCAATGGTTGCATCGACTACTGTTACTGCTTCTTCTAAATGCGAAAGTTTTGTCACTCCTAATATTGGACTTGTTATTCCCTTTTGATGCAGGACCCATGCTAGAGCCATTTGTGATACAGATAAATCATTTTCTGTTGCACAGTTTTCAATCACATCTAACACTTCATAATTATTTGGATTGTCATACCAGCTTAGGAATGCGTCTGTCTCATTCCTTATAGTTTTCTCTTTTTGTTTTATTGCTCCAGATAGAAAGCCTCTAGCCAATGGACTCCAGGGTATAACTGCCATCCCCTCATCAATGCAATAAGGAATCATTTCTCTTTCTTCTTCTCTATAAATAGCATTATAATGGTTTTGCATGCTTGTAAACTTCTCCAAGCTTAATTTTTCCGCTAAGTAGTTTGCTTTTGCTAGTTCCCAAGTATACATCGATGAAGCACCTATGTGGTTTACCAATCCTTCATCTATAAGGTGATTCAGGGATCTCATTAACTGATCCATTGAAACTGTGTAATCAAGTCTATGAATTTGGTATAGGTCTATATTGTCTGTTTGGAGTCGATGTAATGATTTTTTGACTTCTCTTCTTATATGGTTTCTATTTAATCCTTCATCATTTGGTTTATCGCCGGTTGAAAATCTTACTTTAGTTGCTATAATTATTTCATCTCGAACTTCTTTTAAAAGTTCACCGATTATTTCTTCAGATCGTCCATTGGCATAAACATTTGCTGTATCAAAAAAATTTATTCCTAAATCAAGAGCCTTTTTAACTATTGGTTTTGCTTGATCTATTTCAATATTCCAAGCACGAGTATTACCAAAAGACATTGTTCCAAAGCATATTTTTGATACTTTTATTCCTGTTAGTCCTAATGTGGTGTATTTCATGAATTTTTGATTTTTATTTTTATTTAAATGCTTATGTAAAGATCTTTGACCGAGTATTGTAAAATTTTGCATTTTAAACTATTTAGGTGCCAATTAAAAAGAAAAATTTTTTATTAGTAATTAGATACACATTCTTTATGGCCAATTTTACTAGATAATTAGAAACTGAGATTTACAGTAGCAATTGATCTATTTTGAGGTTCGAATTTTCTATTTAATTTAGATCTTCCTACCACTCAGAAATTTGAAACTGCTTGAATTTTTCTTTCGCAAGAATTTGCCAATTTTGTTTCACGATTTAGTAATATGGATTATTCTGACTGGTAGAAGTATCACAATAATTCACATTCTTGAAAGAATTGAATAATTCCTAAAATTTAAATTTTCATTTTAAGAATCTTTACAGATGCTAACGAACAGAATTTTAGTAGAAATATGGAAAAAAAGCACTATTCGTTAGAAATTTCAATCTTGAGAAGTAATGTACTTTAAATGTATAATGTTACGTCAGCATCGGCTGCATAGTTTAAAAAACCAGCAGCACCTAATACATCTGTTATTTCTGGTATTAAATCTTCCTTTTTCATACCAAAGACATCCATAGTCATTTGACAGGCAAATAATTTTACATCGGAATCAATTGCTGCCCGTAATAAGTCTGGGTAGGTTGCGACCTTTGATTTCTTCATCCAGCTTTTCATGATTCTTGTTGCAAGATTAGTCATACCAGGGAGCATACCAATAATATTTGGTACAGGCATTGGTTGTGCTGGGTTGCCTACTGAACTAACTTTCATCTTTTTATATTTCTTTTTATTTACCAAATTTAATCCGTAGAATGTAAAAAAGATTCCAACTTCCCAATCAAGTGCACCTGCTGTTGTTGCTAAAATTAATGGTGGATAGGCTTCATCCAATGTTCCTTTTGAAGCAATTATTGCTAATTTTCTCTTTTGTTCAGTCATATGTTAATATCGTTCTCCTAGTGATTATTTAGTTTTTTTAATATAAAAGAAGTACTCTTTTCCTACCTGTTCATGATGCACAAGTTCATTACCAGTCTGATTGGCCCAGCCTTTTACATCAGGAACTGAACCAGGATCAGTTGCGATCATTTCGACGATTTGTCCAATTTGTAAATCTTTCAACTTTTTTTTCAATGTAACTATGGGCATTGGACAGGACATATTTCTACAATCTGCTTTAACATGGATTACTTCAGGTTTCATAATAATCACACCAAATACCTAAATTGTCTCTTTCTTTTTGATTGTTCACACTTATAAAATTCGTCTTTTCACTCAAATTTAATGATTAAAATGTCTGGAATTCTAAACGACCTTTTCAAAAAATGACTATTTTGTAGTTTATAATGGTTCAGTTTTAACTAAAAAGATTTAAAATTAAGTGGGTTTTTTTAAACGGCATCTTAACAAATACAAAATTTTGAATGTAACGATGGTAATTCATAATTCGCATATACTTACAAAAATAAACATTTTTTTCTGATAAATGACTAAAACCACCCTTATAAAAATGAAATTTGATAATTCTTGATTAGAATATTTTCATTTTTTTATAGAATCTCCAATTTTTTACTATTTTTTTTATTATACGGTTGAATTGTTCCTTTTAATTTACCAATTAGATTAGATTTTTCTGCCATTCTGTGCTTACTACAATATTTAATAATATAAGCTTATCAGTATATTTGAATAATTGAATATTCTCATTATTACAACTTCGACATAATATGGTGATAACAACGAGTAAATTTGCATTACTAGTTAAAAATGGCTCATTTGATAATATGAACACTGCTGCCCTCATTGCATCTGGTGCTGTGGCCAATGATCATGAGGTATTAATGTTTTTTATGCATGATGCGGTTTGGTCACTCAAAAAGGATATTTTTCAAACTAATCGATCAATACATTCAGTGTATCCTGAAGTTACTAAAAGAATAGAGCAAGTCGACAAAAATGGAAAACTCCAAAATTGGTTCAAGTTAATACCACAATTAAAAGAAATCGGTGAAATCAAAATTGTTGCATGTGGACTAATGATGGATATGTTTGGTCTAGTAAAAGAGGATCTTGTTGATTTTGTTGATGAAGTTGCTGGTGTTGCATATTTTACTGGTGAAGCAGCCAATTCTGATACTATTATGACTATAGGGTAATTTAAATATAGAATATAAAATGAAGTGGTCTTATGTCTCAAAAAGAAGTAAAAGCAGATAAAGTAATTGATGCTCGAGGTAGCTACTGTCCTGGTCCTTTAATGGAACTTATCAAAACACTTAAAAAAGCTAATGTCGGTACAGTCGTTGAGGTATGGAGTAGTGATGAAGGATCTAAAAAAGATATTCCAGCTTGGGCTGAAAAGGCAAAATTTGCTGAATTTGTAGCATCCATTCCAGCAGATGGATACCAAAGATTTCAAGTAAGAAAAGCATAAATATTTTCAGATGGTAAAGATGGAAAAATCATTGAAACAAAATGTGGTTATTATAGGAGGAGGTACTGGTGGTACAGTGGTTGCAAACTTACTTTCAAAAAAAATTGGTAAAATTGCAAATATTACTGTCTTATCTGGAAAAGAAAATGTATTTTATGAACCAGATAATCTTTTTAGACTTTTTGACACGAAAGACATGAGTTCACAATATAAATCAGTTCGGAAAGTTATTTCAAAAAAAGCCACAGTCACAATCGAACAAGTTACAAAAATTGATCCAGACAAGCAAATAGTAATGACAGAATCCGGGATGAACTATTCCTATGATTATCTGGTTATAGCTGCGGGAGCAATTTATGACTTTAGTGAAGAACGTTTACCTGGATATGCTAAAGCAGCCTATAATTTTCACGATGGAAAATCAGTTTTAAAACTACGTGAAGCTTTACAAAATTTTCAAGGTGGTGATTTAGTCATGAGCATTGCCGATTTACCATATAAATGCCCTGTTTCACCTTTAGAATTTGTTTTTATGTCAAGAGATTACTTTAAAAGAAGGAAAATGCTTGATAAAGTAAAGATTCACTTAACATCTCCTCTTCCAAGGGCATTTTCAATACAAAACGTCAGTGACAAAGTTCAAGCTAAATTTGACAAAATGGGTATTGAAGTACACACATTCTTTAATACAGAATCTATTGACCCAGAAAGAAAAATTGTCGAGAGTTTGGAAGGTGAGGAATTACCTTATGATTTATTAGTAATGACTCCACCACATTCAGGTCCAAAATTTCTAAAAGATTCTGGTATTGCAAATGATGAATCTTGGTTGCCTGTCAACAAGGAAACCCTAGTCCATGATAAATATCCAAATATCTGGGGTCTTGGAGATTGTACTAACCTTCCCATTTCCAAAGCTGGAGCTGCTGCTCATCATCAAGGAAAAATAGTTGCCTCTAACATTGCCAATCTTGTCAAACAAAAAGAAGCAAATAAAAAATATGGTGGTAACGTCCAATGTTTTGTTATGACTGGACTACGTTCAAGTATCTTCCTTGATTTTAACTATAGTAGACCACCACGTGGATTATTTATGAAAGAATTATTTTTGGTTCCACGATTCTGGTACGTTTCGAAATTGTTGTTTAAACCAATGTACTTTAAATTAGTTCTTAAAGGTCGCGTATAATTCCTTATCCAGTGCTAAATTTGACGTTACAGAATAATTCTATTATTTCTACCAAAGATTTCTCACCAGATCTCAAAGTAAAACTTTTAACTCAACAATCAGAATTTTGTAAAACTTTTACAAATCCAACTCGTCTACAAATTATTAATGTTTTAATAGATGAAGTTTTTGATGAGGATGGTTGTGTTAAAAAGGTGTTAAAAGAATTAAATGTGACGGAAATAATATCAGCTATAAAAAAAGAATTCAATATTGAACTTAATCAAACAACAGTTTCACAACATATTTCAATTCTTAAACAACATCATGTCCTAGAATCTAGGAGAGATGGGAATAATATATATTATAAAGTAGCAAATCCAAAAATAGTTGATGCATGTTGTGTTGTCAGAGAAATAGTAATTCATTTTTTAAAAACTACTGCATCATTTTCTGAAAGTCTACCTGAAAATTTTTAAAAAACGACAGTTTCAACCAGATGTTCAAACTGTAAAATTCTGCTAGTGATTATCTACTCAAGTTTAAAAATTTACAAAATTTTATCGGTTAACGAATAATTTATTCGTAGATTTTTAAAATTTTATGGTCTACTACATTTAATGAAATCTAGAGTGATAATGAAAAAGGTGACGAAGGGAGAATAAAGCAAAAAATGTGAAAAAAAGAGAAAAGGGATGTAGTTGAATTAAGTATTTTTCTTCTCTAATTTATTCTTCTTCAGAATATTTGGCTGATTTTTATTCAGTAATTGGCATTTGAGGAATTGAACTATCTTGTTGCAAGTTAATATTCCAATCTTTAACTACATTTACTATCCATGTTGATTGTTTACCTAAATGAAGAAGAAATTTTCCAGGTCGTGGTTCAGAGCGAATAATAGTTGTGTAACTTAAATCTTCCAGGAGCTTTTCAAGTGTAAATGAGGTTGAATAACGCAGAGAAAGATAATAACGTAATAATGTAAGATGAAAATAACCCAGAAGAACGAGATATACATGGGAATGAATTCGGTGTTGTTTCCAGTGATACACGGGACGAATTTCAAAGGGGCTCTTAATATAGCGATATACTTGCTCTATTGATGATCTCTTTAAATAATATTGGACAAGGGTAGTATCAGAAGTCTTTTTTGAAAGATTGGTCATAAGAACTAACTTTTTCAACTTTTCTTTTTGAGTTTTAACCTGTTCTTCGTGCACTGTTAAAACAAGATCAGCTTCAGAGAGTGTAATTTCTAGCAAACGTTTAAGTCCTAATCCATTTATTAATTCTTGGACTTTTTTCAGTTTTGCATCTGGAGATTTACCAACGACCGATTCAATAAATTGAGTAACTAATCCCATTTTTCTAGAAAGTTTTTCAATGGCTGCTAAGTGATGAGTTTTATTGTATCCTTCAAGCACACGTCTGCCTCTATAAGATCCGGGCTGCAGGATCCAGGTATCGTTATCAATACTATACTCTTGAGGAGTGCCTTCAAGGGAATAAGTTGAAACATCAGCCATACAAACATATGTGAACCCTTCAGTTTCAAGTTGCTCAATTTTTTTAAAGGAATAACATCCAGCATCAAAAGTTATAATTTTTTGTTTCAAATCTGGTCTTTGTTTAATTTTTTCAATAAATTCTTGAAATGCTGTTTGATCACTTGCTCTACCTGGGTAAATTTTGTACATGATTGGAATAAGATCTTCCGTACAGCTCAATGCTAATTTGATTAAAGGGGACCCTTTCTTTCCATCTTTTCCAAACCCTCTTGTGCGTAATTCATCATAATCCGAATAAAAATATATAGTGGTTGTATCAAAATGATGCCATTCTGGAGTATATTGAAGTTTTGACAGAACCTGTTGCACATACGTTTCAAAATATGTTTCTGGAGATTTGAATTTATCCATAAGTTCATACATTGCATTACTTTCTGGAGAAGACATGAGTTCTGAAAAAGCTGAATGTGAAAAATGTCTTAAAACACGTTGTTTACTAGATGGAACTAAAATTCTTGTATTTATAAGCCAATGTAGCATCATAATTTCTTTTTTAGATAATGACCAAGGTCGGAGAATAGTTTCTAACAACTGACTATATTGTTCAGTTTGCGTAAAGCGATAGAGCAACACTTCTCCAAAAAATAAACTTTCACTTGAATTTTGAATAGTGGCTAAGATTTTTGCAATATTTTCAACTGTTCCAAGCGAAAAGGATTCAATTTTCCGGTTTTTCCCACTATAGACAACACGTTGAATATAAACATATTCGTATCCACGGCCTTGCTTTAAAGTCAATTTAAATTTGTTTTCAAACATGGATGATTCCTTTTTATCTTATTAATGTGAGTTAATTATATATTTATAAATTTTACTTTTATAGTCGATGAATAAAAGTAAAATAATTTTTATTAACTCATTAAATTTAAGTTTAATTCAATCTTATACAAATAAAAATTAACTACAAAGAAAAAAGCGACAAAATAAATAAAAATTCAAGATAAACCTTTTTAAAGTATTTCATTAAAATTAAAAGCACTGATAGAAAAAAGAGATATAAATAAGTTCAAAATACGTAAAAACTTGTAAAGGTAGAATTTAAAAAAATGATTTTTTTAAAGTTGAGTTTAAAGTGGGGATTTTTCTAAAGAAAAGCAAACTACTTTAGGTTCAGTCATTTCTTGTAAAGCGAATTTGATGCCTTCACGACCAAGTCCAGAATTTTTGACTCCACCAAAAGGCATTGAATCCAATCGATAGTCTGCATCATTAACAATAACACCACCACAATCCAATCCGTGGATAGCCCTGAAAGCAATGTCCATGTCTTGGGTAAAGACAGCTGTTTGAAGACCATAATCAATTTTATTAGCCTCTGTTATTGCTTCTTCTAAAGATGAAATCTTGTAAAAATTCACAACTGGAGCAAAAACTTCTTCACAATTGACTTTCATGGTTTGGGAGACGTGTTCAAGTACGGTTGGTTCGAAAAGAGCACCTTTACGATTACCCCCTGCTAACAATTTTGCACCACCTTTAACTGCCTCTTTGACCCATTCTTCAATTCGTTTTGCTTCTGGTTCGTTTATCATAGGTCCCATATCAGTTGCTTCATCTAATTTATTTCCAATTGGTGTAATTGCTTGTATCACACCTTTTAATGATCCTCTAAATCTGGTTGCTCATAAAATAGGGCCAGCTATAGCTGGTGGTAATAGTATTATTCTAAAACCTGCAACTGTTACACCTTTATCGGCTTTAAAATTGGTCAAAGCACTTTTGGATGCTGGTTTGCCATCTCAGACCATTAATTGTATAACCGGTTATGGATCTGAAATCGGTGATTCATTAGCCTCTGATCCTAGAATCAGAATGATCTCTTTTAC
>DAHXPE010000235.1 GCA_027364495.1 Candidatus Heimdallarchaeota archaeon
TAAATACAAAAAAAATATAAGTTATAATTGTATAAGTATTAACTAAATTTTTTTAAAAGAATAAATTTAATAAATAATAAAAACAGACTTAGTAAAAATAAATTATTAATAAGTTTTAATAATATTGTAAATTATAGAAATTATTGTTATAAAATATCCTATATTAAGAAATAAAACCTAAATTATCTTACGTAATAAAAACTAATTATTAAAATCGTTAAATAAATGGAAAGTGAATATGATATGCCAGGTGCATTTGTATTAATAAACGCTGAAGTAGGAACCGAAGAGACTGTTCTAGAAAGAATCAAAGCTATACCAAGTGTCAAAGAAGCCTATATAGTTTATGGGGTTTATGATATCATAGCTAGAGTTGAAGAACACGAAATGAATGTTTTAAAGGATACTATTACTGAACAAATCCGAAAAATTGAATTAGTACGTTCTACTCTTACAATGATATTAATTGAATAACTAGATTGACCATTAGATATCTCATTTAATTAATTTTTTTTCTTAGATTTATTTTCTGATGAATTTTCTATTGATTAAATCTGATTACATACTTTCTAATTTTCAGCTTTATAGCTGGATTTTTAACTTTTTTAGATTCGTAGTATTGCTCTCAAGAAAATAAAAAACTTTATTTTACTATACAATAAAAATTTTAATCAATCAAAAGATTGTATTCAGGATTTTTTATGCAATTAGATGATTTATCTGAAGAATTAGGAAAAAAGCTAACCTCCTATTCTCGTCAAGTCCTTAATTCGTTCATTAATGAGAACAAAACATTGCAAGCACTTTTAGATCCTTCTATTCTTAAAGAAAAGTCAGGAATATTTTGTACTCTTCGAAAATTTGGTAGTTTGCGCGGCTGTATAGGTTTCCCATATCCAACTTATCCGCTTGGTGATGCTTTAGTTAAAGCAACTATTGAGGCGGCAGTTGATGATCCTCGCTTTCAACGAGTTACCTCAAAAGAACTCAAAGATATTAGTATTGAGTTAACAGTGTTGACACCTCCAGAACTAATTACTGTGTCTAAATTTGAGGAATATTATGATCAGATTAAAATTGGAGAAGATGGGCTCATTATTGAACAAAAAAGTCGTCGTGGACTACTTCTACCTCAAGTTCCAGTGGAGCAGCACTGGGATATTGATGATTACCTTGAGGGAATTTGCCAAAAAGCTTATTTATCTTCCAATGCCTGGAAAGATATTTCTTCAGCTAAATTATATAAATTCAAAGGAAAAATATTTGAAGAATAATACCCTAATCTACAATTTAATATTACTTTATCTTTGTTGTTGTAACTGGAAGCACTCCTTTATCTGTGAATTCAAGTGGGAATAAAGATGATGGAGGAGCAATAATTCCACGCATTTTTTTAACTCCCAAGACTCGTTGATATTCATTTCCTTCTCGCACAGTTAAAAATTCTAGCACTACATCTGCTATGTGTTCTAATAATCGTTCAGTTTGTTCACCATGTACTCCTCGAAGTAATGTTAAGAAATGGAATCCATTTGTATCTCTTATAGTAGCAGCGTATTCATTTAGAAATGAAATAACACTTCTTTCACTATCTGCATGGAGAAGCATTGATGTTAATGAATTAATCGTTGAATCAAGTTTAATTTCGGTATGAATAGCCTGATGACGTGCTTTTTCTTTGATTTCTTCTAGACGTCTTATGAGATCATGGCTCAGAAGATTTACTGAATCCATAGACCAGCTCATTGTATTCTGATTTGCATGTTTTTCAGCTCCAGGAGATAAATCAATTAGATTCCAATCTTTCGAGGTCCATTTATAGATACTCATATCATATTCAATCTCCTCCTCTGAGCGATCTAAGGACACATAAAGAATATTAGCTCCTGCTTGTTTTCGTTGGTAGAGTACTTGATGGAGAAAAGTATCAAATCCTGAACCTGGATCGCCGACTAGTAAAATGACTGAATTTGTAGGTAATCCTTTCAATCGCTCATCTAGGGTTGGAATGCCAATTTTAGTTAATCTATGCATTAATTTTGGTTGTTGTTGTACATTTACATCGAAAGCCATTCTTATACTGACTCTTATAAATTGATGATTGGACAAATATTTTCCTAGATATAAAAATTATTTCTTATTAGTAGATAAAAGAAATTTCTTATCAGGAATAAAATGTTCTATGGCTCAAAATAAAAAGTTATTACGACGAAGAAAAGAACATCGTGAAATCTTTGAAATGATTAATGAATCAGATGTAACTATTCAGGTTCTTGATGCAAGATTTCCACAAAAATGTAGAAATGCAACGATAGAAGAATATGCAAAAAGCAAAGACAGACAAGTTATTTGTTGTATAAATAAAGCTGATCTTATACCACACGAAATAGCTGAAAAATGGAAAAAAATTATTTCAAAGGATTTACCAACTGTTTTTATCTCAGCATTAGATCGACAAGGAACAACTTTTCTTCGAAAGCAAATTAGAAGATTTTCTGAGAAAAAGGAAGCATTAGTTTGTGTTGTTGGTTATCCCAATGTTGGAAAGTCCAGTATTATTAATGTACTGCGTGGAAAAAGAGCAGCACCGACAAGTCCTATAGCTGGGTTTACAAGACATTTGAGGATTGTGAGAATAACAGAAACATTACGACTGATAGACACACCAGGTATAGCTCCAACAGACATACTTAGCATTGAAGAGGAGGTATTTTTAGGTACCATATCTCCTGAGGACATCTCCAGTCCAGATATAATCTGTACGTATATATTTGATCAATTTAAGAAACAACATCTCGAAAAGGAGATAGAAAGCTACTTGGGAACAACCATTGAACAACAAATCGATGATGTTTTACTTTTTATCGCAAGAAAACGTGGTCTTCTAAGAAAAAATGCTGAGCCACAGCTAGAAGAGGCTGCACGAATAATCATCCGTGATTTTATACACGGAAAAATTAAATATTATGAGGATCCCACTAATTATTTTGAAAATAAAAATGATCTGGAAGACTCTACTAGCGAAGAAGAGTCATAAATTAAATAAAAACGATAACTAGAAGCAATTTACCTTGTAAAGAAAATAAAAATATTAAATAATGATAAAATTTACAAAATTCATTTAAGAAATAATGAATAAAAAAATATTTAATACTTACATTTTGCAGATATTTTGAATTTAAGATCTAATTTAAATGCTAAATCTGCGAAATCCAA
>DAHXPE010000238.1 GCA_027364495.1 Candidatus Heimdallarchaeota archaeon
GTCGATGACAATCATTTTAGTTTTTAAAATGGTAAAATTTGATTGATTAAATAGGTTCTTAATAATAATTTTACCATAATAATGCAATGGTTTTTAATAAAAGATTCAGATTCAACTAATAATTTAGTTAATGGATAGTTAATTATATTCTAATATTCTGATAATGTTCCTAACATTATCTATTTCTCTATAAGGAGTTTATTTGAATCTTAATTTTAAATAATTAACTATTCCTTCAATTCCTTTGTGTTTTTTTAGTTCTATAAATTCATTTACTTTTTGTTTTATATTTTTATTATTATTTTGGTCAAAAAGATAGCCAACAGTTTGAAAAGAGCAATCCGGTAATAATAGCATTTTTAAAAAAAATATAAATCCGTAAATTATTTTGAACTTAAAATCAATTGGAAACAATTTACTATGCAAAAACCTCAAATAGATGTTCGAGACAAAGGTTTTAAGGATTTGCCTCCTTTACATGATGCATTAGCTAAAGTTTTTGAACATATTCAGCCAATGGATATTGAGTCCGTACATCTTAGAGAATTATCTAGTTATAGCGTTAAGATTCTTGCTGAAGACGTAAAAGCAATTCAATCCGTGCCCAACTTTACAAAATCATTAATGGATGGATTTGCTATAAGATCAGAAGATGTTTCTAGTGCGTCAAAATCCAATCCTGTAAAATTACAAGTAGTTCAGGAATTGCTCATTTATCAAACATCAGATAAAATTTTAGAAAAGAATCACGCAATTAAAATAGCAACAGGTGGAGTCTTACCAAATGGAGCTGATGCCGTTGTTAAAATTGAAGATGTTATAGTATATGAATCTTCTGTACCATATACTATAGAAATATCTGAACCAATTGAATCAGGAAGACATCTGGCTTCAAAAGGTGAAGATTATAAGGAGGACGATATCGTTTTTGAGAAAGGAAGACTCTTAAGTGCAGTTGATATTGGAGTTCTGCTTACCTTAGGAATTTTTTATGTTAAATGCTTCAAAGTTCCAAAAATTGGAATTGTTTCTACAGGTGATGAAGTTATAGATTATGAAAGAAATCTCAATTACGGTGAAGTATATGATTCAAATAGTTATGTTTTAGTTCAATATCTTACACAATTAGGTTTTCCAGCTAGAAGATATACCATAATTAAAGACGATTTTGAGATAATTAAACGACAATTACTAGAATTAAGCAAGGAAAATGATATCATTATTACAACAGGAGGGACATCTGTTGGAAAAAGAGATTTTACTCCGTTAATATTGAATGATTTATCAGATGTTCTAGTTCATGGAATTTCTATTAAACCGGGAAGTCCAACAACATTCGGCATAAAAGAAAAAAAATATTTCCTTGGTTTACCAGGTTTTCCTGTTTCTTCATTTATTAGTTTTGCTTTTTTTGGTATACCGATTATTTTGTTTTTATTAGGAACAAAAAAAGTTGGGTTTTTAAAAGTAAAAGCAATTATGAATGAAGATTATAATTCTATTACTTCAAGAACCGATTTTCTCCGTGTTTGTCTTAAAACAGATAATAATGCAACAATAGCTTATCCTATAAGCGTAGGCGGTTCCTCTTTATTACATACTTTATCTCAGTCAACTGGAATTGTAGTTATAGACGATGAGACTGAAAAAATACTTAAAAATGATGCTGTGGATGTTGTTATTTTGGATAAATTAGTAAATTATTTTGATTAATTAATTTCTAACTAAATTATAAAAGTGAATGTAGCTGATGGAAAATACTATTAAAATCCTTTTTTTTGGTTTATTTAAAGATATAATGGGTAAAAAGGAATTCACACTCACAATTGAAAACAAAATAAGCTTCAAAGCATTTTTACAAATGTTTGGGACAAAATTTGACCAATTCAACAAAATTTTACAATTCATTGAGGATAAAGAACAAAAACAACCTGTGTTTGTATTGGTTAATGGAGAATCGATCAAAAAACCATTTGAGATAGAAATTGGTCCAGAGTTTGAAATTGCTTTTTTACCACCAGTAGGAGGAGGCTAAAGTATCAGTCCTTGTAAAAGAATTAGTTTAAATAAAGGAGAAGGTGATAATAAGAATCATCATCAAATTCATTAATTTTTAATGTATTATTTATTTAATTTTAAAATTTCATCTTATATAACTCAATTTAATCCTTAAATTTTCGATTACCTAATTGTTTTTGATTTATTAAATAGATTATGGAGTGAATGGGAGCTTACAAAAATGTTATAAATAACTAAAAAGAATAATAAGACAGAAATTTGATTTGCACAGTTTGGATTGAACCACTTCATAAATGCTATAAGAATTGTTCAAAAATTGCAATCTATTGATAACTTACAGCTTAAAGAACCTAATTGCTACTATTAAAATAGTTGAATAGATGTAAAAAATTCAAATAAATTTAATTAAATCAAGAATCGACAAAAGCGGTTGAGTTTGAAATCCACTCAAATGTTCCATCTTCGTAAATCTCTTTCTTCCAAATTGGGCTTAAATGCTTATAAGCTTCTATGGCATCGTTTAACGCCTGTAAGCCTTCCTGTCTATGTGCTGAAGCCAAAACCACATAAACAATATTATCCATAAGTTCAAGAGTTCCAACAGCATGCCATATTTTGATATCAATTAAATTATATTTTTGTTTTAGATCTGAACAAATTTTATTCAATGAGGCAATTGCTTTTTCTTCCCAGGCATCTATTTCAATAGCAACAACTTTTTTTGTGTTTTCTAAACTTGAATCACGAACTGTTCCAGTAAAAGTAAAAATAGCACCAGCTGTTGGAAAATTCTTTTTCTTGGTAATGTTCTCGATTAAACTTTGAATCTGGACTGATCCGATGGTAAAGATATTTCCAACAGCATCAAAATCGATTGTCTTTTGGTCCACTAGTATCACTAAGTATTTCGTAATTGCAAAATATGTTGTATTTCAGGTTCAATTAATGTTAATCCTAATTTAACAGCATTTGGAGAACCTGGTAAACAGCAAATGAGTGTTGTATCTATAACACCAGCTGTTGCTCTGGTCATAATTGAGATGGTTCCTTTTTCCTCAAAGGTTTTTTGCCGGAATAATTCACCAAAACCTGTCAATTCTTTTTCAAAAAGCGGCCTTACTGATTCAATGGTAACATCACGCTTGGCTATACCGGTTCCACCTATGGTTAGTACAAAATTGATATTTTCGTGCTTGACTAATTCTTCAATTATACCTTTAATACTTTTGACTTCATCAGGGATGACATCAATAATTGATATTATAAATGGATCTTTATGTAGCATGGTTTCAGCAATCATACCAGATTTATCTTTTTCTCGCCAATGATCCTTATCTTTACTTAAGGAATCAGAAATAAGTATGATTGCAACATAGATAATCCTTTCTTTATTTGGTAAATGAAACATTTTAGTTGAATCAATTGCATCATGTTCATTTTTAATTGTCATAAAAATAATATCCTCAATCAATTCCCTTTAATTTTTTTTACTACTTGAATATTTTGAATTTTTGTATCTAAATACTGTCCCTCTTCATTTTTCTCATACATTTTAGTCATATCCCAGATCATAAGTAAAGCATTGGTAACCCCATTTAAGGCATCCATTTCACAACCAGTTTTACCCTCAGACTTAACATGAACAGAAACTCGAATAGTTTCATCATTAACATATTCAAAATTTACTTTAACACCTAAAATAGGTATAGGATGGCAATAAACTAATAAATTAGGTGTCTGTTTAACACCATGAATAGCAGCAAGCCTGCAACTACTAATTACATCACCTTTCTCAACGTTATTATCTTTTATTTTGTTAATGGTCTCTTTTTTAAGAATGATTTCACCTTGAGCAAGAGCTTCTCTTTTAACAATACTTTTTCCAGAGATATCAACTGACATGTTCGAAGACTCGAGGTTAGTGCATATTATTTTAAAAAATGAATAACGATTTAGCATTTTAAAACTTTGCTTTAAAGATTTTTTTACCTCTTTTTTCGCTTAATCGTAATTTCTAAGTATAATAGACTACCTACATTAATGTTACTTAATTAATGCAAAGTTATTCAATAATTCTTGGCTAAAGCTGAACTGTATGGTAGTTTAAAACAAAATTACAATTGTAATTCAACAATTCAAAAAATTGGTGTTGCGAAATAATGTCTAATATGAAAAATAATTCAACGGAAAATGATAAGAAACGTGATTATTTGTTCCAAAACTTACAATTACAGAAAAATTTGTTAAAATCCTGTTTAATAAAAAAACCAATAATAAATATATTCCAAATAACTAAAAATAAGTCAAATTGCTTTTTAATTAGTTAAAAAATAAGCATAAATTAAAAAGGGAATTTTTAAGAAAAATTCAAGAATGTAATTAAATTATTTTTTAAAAAAATCCACATTTTTCTGAATAAAACTGTTCCACTTCTCTGGTACTTCATCTTCAGCAAATATTGCTTCTACAGGGCAAGCTGGAACACATTGTTGGCAGTCGATGCATTCTTCTGGATCTATGTATAATTGATCTTCACCATCATGAATACAGTCAACAGGGCAAACATCAACACAAGCTGTATCTTTAACTCCGATACACGGGAAACATATAACGTGGGTCATAAAAAATTCCTACAAAAAATATATCAAATATAATAATTCTTTCAATTTTAATAAATCATTGTCACATCAGAACAAAATAATTTGAGGTTGTCAATAAACATATAAACTTTTCACTTTTAAATCCAGTATGAATGAATTA
>DAHXPE010000242.1 GCA_027364495.1 Candidatus Heimdallarchaeota archaeon
ACTACAAGAGACCTAAAACTGAAAAATTTTGCCCGTATAAATGCCAAGGAATGTTTTTTCTGCTTTATACAGACAATACTGTCAAATGTATTACTTGCAAGAAAATATCCAGAATTAATGATTTAATTTGCGAATATTAAGCAATATATTCAGTAATCATATTAAAGAAATGGAAAATCGTCTAAAAAAAATGAAAATGGAAAAAAAAATTAAAGAAATTCAATTAATTAATGTTTATAATTACAAAAGTCAAATGAAGAAAGGATTGCATCATGATCAGAAGACCGAATACCGAAATCAGGATTATTTCCGTAAAGTG
The DNA here is from genome assembly GCA_027364495.1 of Candidatus Heimdallarchaeota archaeon. The sequence continues at coordinate 320 of DAHXPE010000242.1, forward strand.
GATAAAGATAATCAGTATTGAAACTCAACTTTAAAATAATAACAAAAATATTTTTTCTATAATAATTTATTTTTTTCGGATTGCATGATTTTATCTTAGTATAGAATTTCTAATCAATTTTTTAAAGTGATGTTTAAAGAATGAAATAAAAAGGAATTGGAGAAAAAACGGAAATAAATTGTATTCAGAAAAGAGAAATTTACTTCCTAAAATGGTCTCAATTCACTTTGGAATTAAATAATTATTCATTAATTGAAAATTGTTCTGTGGAACGTCTTGTTGCAGATTTATATTTCAATCCTTAACTATATTCACTATCCATGCTGGCTATTTTCCTAAACAAAGAAGATATTTTCAGGTCGTGCTCTGAACGAATGATCGTTGAGTAAATGAGATCTTCCAGTAGATGCTCACGTTTAGAAAAGCTCCTTCAGATCAAATTATAGATTATGTAAATAAAGCAATGAATGTAAAAGACCAGGAAAAACATGATTGTGAAAGCAATCAAAAAGTTTTTATTTGAAGTCTAATCAATTTTTGTCAAATTATTGATCCTAAGAAAAAATGAGAAATAAAATAAATTTCTTCTCGCTCTCTTTAATAATTTAGGATTCTTTTGATGATTGTACGCCACCTAGAGGATGATCGGCATCATAGTCCTCTTCAGCAAGAGATTCACCACAGGTAGGACAGAATTTGTCTTCAGCAGTAATCTTTCCTCCACATGCATAGCACATCATAGGCTTAGTTTTGTGGACAGAGATTAAGGAGTTAGATTCATCGGGAATATTGGCTTTATTATGTGTATCTTTGGCATAACAATTGGGACAGAGCACAACCGGTTCATCTTCCTCAGTTTTTCGACTATGCCAGTTCTTTCGCCCTTCTCCAATTTCTTCTTCTAATAAGTTATAACAATGAAGGCAAATCCAGTTTTTACACTGGTAACACCTTCCTTCAGCTTCAACGTTTGGATGTAAATAACAAAATTGCATTATAAACCATTTTATCCTGTTTTTTTTGAATGTTTCTTTAAATAAAGAATCAATTCAACTTGAAAAAAATCAAAATTGGTCATTATATTAGTATTTTGATAAGGCAATTTCTATAAAAATAATTCTTATACTTATTAAACGATATCCAATCAAAATTTAATAAAAATTTTACTGGGCTAAATAAAATTAATCACGTATATTAGGTATATTGCGCATAAGTTCATTCATTTGTTGAAAAAAAGAGAAAAAATACTAAATAAAATGCAGAGAGTTTTGATAATTATACTTTTTTAAAAGAAAATCGAACACTTCCCCCTTTAAAATTCTTTTTATTGACAGTATACTGATTTTTACTTCAAAAACTTGAAATATAGAAGAATGCCGTATACTATTGTTTAAAAAATATTCAAAATCAATACATTTTAATTAATTGAATTGATTTGTCTTAATTTTGAACTTACTAAAAATTGTATTGGTGAATTATTATAAAAACTAAACCCTTACTAAAAGGATTTCTAATTACATATACCAACGAATTAGGTCCAAAAGCAATAATTAATGTATCAGATTTAAATGAAACCTTGTCGTTAAAACTTTCTTTAATTGGAATGACAATTTTAATGTTTGGAAATGAGGATCCAGTTTTTTTTCATAATCGCTATCACAAAGTTTATGGTCCTATTCCGGTACCGAATGCGTGCTCTGTTACCTCTTGCTCTCAGAATGACCCTGAAATAAATGATCTTGATGCTTTAGCTATTATATTTAATGTTAAATATGATCTTCCTTCTGATGATTCAAGAGTAGAAAAATATGGAAAAGACATTATTGCCTGGTTATTATTTAAAACCGTTGATAGGAAAGATGTATTTAAAAAAATTGAAATTATTGAAGAAATTGCATATTTATATTTAAAAGACATTAAGAATGTTTCTGAGCTTGATGATAAACCATATTTTCTAAACTTTTATGAAGATCTCAAAAATTCTCTCACATGTGAAACTATTAATGAGCCTAGTGGATTTTAATAAGTAAATTCCCAGAGACACATTCATTCAGTTGACCAACTGTGTCTCTTTTCCGTAAAATATATAGTAGTATTGTTTTAATTGAGAAAAAGAGTCTTAATGATATCTCTATCTTGATCTGTACAATCAATATATCATCTGTAGCAAACTTTTTCTTAAAATAAGATATTAACTGAAGAGTACTATCAAATATCAAGGTTAGATTGGACCTTTTATCAAGAAATGTGATAGTATGCTAGAACAATATACCTGCACCCGTTGTCACACCCATCCTTTTGAAGAAAAAGAAATTTTCAATGGTTGTGCTATATGTGGTAATAAAATGTTTCGATTAGAAGAAAAAAAAGATCTAAAAGCAGAACTTGAAAAAGTAGGTGCTAAGATCGAAGCTAAAGTGACATTCAATGGTATTTCATCGATTGAAATAGCTGATGCGGGTGTTTACCATGTTAATCTAGATAAACTCTTCAAAGATTCAAAGGATATTCCAATTACAGTTGCAGAAGGAGAAGGAGTTTATCATATTAAATTATGAAATATCGAAAGTTGAATTTAAAAAATGAAATTAAAGAATTTCCGAATGAATGGATTTATTTTTTAGCATGAATTTTCTAACTATTGGAATAGGCGGTGCGCCAAAACTTAGTAAAGTATTATAAAATTCTTTATTATCAAAATTTTCTCCTTTTTCAGCTTTATAATCATCCTTTAGTTTTTCTATCATTAATTTACCAAGACAGTAGTTTAAATAACCGGGATCGAATGTACCTCTTTTAGCTTCCGCTTCAGCTGGTTTACGGCCCAGATAAGCATATTTCATGAACAGTTGTATACCATCTTCAACAGTAAAATCATCTGTGGTATGTAGTTTTATAGATACAATCATTCTAACATTTCTAAGGAGTGTTTCCATGAGTTGAGCCATTCTATACTCATAATCACCTTTCTGAAATCCAATTTGCCACATTTCTTCCTCAACATGCAAAGCATAACCTTCCCAGAAGTGATAAGCACCAAATAATTTAGACATAATATATGGTGAACGCTGGTTATGGAGATGATGAAGATAGTGACCAGGGAAACATTCATGAACCGAGATATCTTTAAGGCCTTTATAATTAAAAGTTTCAAGCCATTCCTGTTGCTGGTCTTCTGGCCAATCATCTTCTGGTGGAGTAATATAATAGTAAGAATCAGTTGCAATTGTCTCTAGAGGACCTGGGGAATTCATTGCTGCAAAAGCCCAAGGTCTCTCAGGATTAGGCGTTGGCATAACCTTAGGCATAACTTCTGAAGGTACATCTACCATATTTCTACAGTATTCCTTAACTTCTGAAAGTATTTGAGTAGTATCTTTAATTAAAGATTCCTTTGTCGGATGATTTTTTCTTATTCGCTCACTAATTTGATCCACAGTCATATTAGGATTAACGTTTTTGGCAGCTTTTTTAAATTCATCGACATTTCGATTTAAATTCTTCTCACATGCTTCTAATAGCTTTTCAATTGTTATATTTTCAACTCGTTCATTAGATTGAAGCATCTTTAGATAGTTATCCTTTCCTAAACGAAAAGATGCTTTGGATTTTGGCAACGTATCTTTTAAAAAATTATCATATTCGTTCAACGATTTAATAGCTTCTATATTATTTTCTAATACTAATTTAAACGTTAATTCAGAAATAATCTCATTACTATCTTTTGAAAGGGTTTTTAATTCAGAATCCAGGTTATTTAAAAAAGAAAGCATTCCGGTAGTCATTAAATGAGCCATTTCAACTAATTCTGGAGATAATTTATCTCTATTTAGGTTTAATAAAGCTTGTTTAAAATAAGCTGGAAAATAATTAAAATGAAGGGCTAATTCGTGTATGCGTTGATCTAAAGGAGCATAATTTTTAAGTAAATATTCAAATATAAATGCTACATTAAGATAATGAATTGGATCACTATGGAAAACATCCAAATCAAACACACTAAAAAGATCACTTCTAATTTTATTATCAAGTAGCAGAAATTCTATTTTATCCTTTTCAGAAAGAACATCAAAATCAACCTGCGTTAATGTTTTTTGGAAAGAGGCAAGAAAATACTTATAATTTGCTATCCACTCTGGAGTCTCAATGGCAAAAAAACCTCCATACTCACGTAAACCATTGCGAAAAGCATTATAAGGTGAAAAAGTAGCCCACATTCTGAGAAATTTATCCTTGAGTTCGTCGATGTTACTGTACATAAAAAGATCTCGCTTAATTAGTAATTTTTTGGTAAATAAGAATATATTTTCCTTTTTTTTATACCTTTTTAGTTTTAAAATATTTAAATACATTTTGGATTTTTAATCTTCCTTATAAAATGTTTCTATGAATAATTTAAATTCA
>DAHXPE010000244.1 GCA_027364495.1 Candidatus Heimdallarchaeota archaeon
AGTATCAAGGGATCAAGGAATTACTGTCATTTCTGCCGTAGGGATGCCAGCAAGACTAAATTAGTAACTTATATTGAAAATGATCAAAAGGTATGCCTTTTTTGCAAAGGTGAGATCTCTAAAAAATCTGGTAAAATCACTTTTTTAGAGAAACGATTCACGTTTGAGCTTGAACAATTTCTGGTACTTATTTGTACTGAGAGAAATAAAACTATTCCCTATTCTAGGAGGTATAAGAAAAAAATTATATTTTCTGAGCGAACAAATGAAATTATCGATTCAGAATTGCTCAAAATTTTAGCTAAAGAATTACGATCAAAAACTCTAAAAGAGCTTAAAAGAGAATATTTTTCTACTATTCATATTTATACCTCAAAAACAGATATGATCTTTGTAAAGGAAGAAATATGTAAAAAAAGTGGTTATACGGATTACAATTTAATCGGAAGAATTGAATTAAATGAGTTATTTTCAATTATTCGATAATTTTTCAAATCAAATTTTAGATTTGGAAGCTCTGTAGAAACTCAGTCGATTGATTATGAAAGGTTAGCAAGGGATTAAGATTAATTCAAATATAATGTACTCGAGTGTATTGTAATGAGTCAATTGCATATTTCAGCAAAACAACTGGGCAATTTAGCTTTGGAAAACTTCTGTCCAAGATGCTTATACATGGATTATAAATTAAATCTAAAGTACCAAGGCATGATTTTCCCAGGAATATTGAGTAAAATGGATGCAATACAAAAAAAGAGTGTGGTTAAGTACTATGATAAATATGGCCACTTACCAAATTGGCTTGAATCAGAGGGAATCATAGGAAAACCAAAAATTTGCCCAGGACCAAAAACATTCTTTACATCAATAAAAGGTGTTATATTATCTGGATCAATAGATTTACTTATTGAAACACCCTCTAAAGAGCTTATTATCATAGATTTCAAGACTGCCAGCCCAAAGGATGGATATGATCCATTCATGCCTGTCTATAATGTTCAACTACAAGGATATGCAAAGATCACCGAAGATCTAAATCTTGGAAAGGTTGTCGGATTATATTTAGTCTATTTCAGTGCTCAAACTTCTGTTACATTGGATAATATTGATTCCTATGTTAGAACTGAAGATTTAGAAGTATCATTTGATGTCGTTGTAAAGAAATTAGAACTAAATCCAGAACAAACAATTGGATTGTTAGTAGATAAATTCAAAAACATTATCACAGGCAATTCTTTACCTGAAAGACATCCTGACTGTATTGAATGTGACCGGTTAGAAAAAATTTTCACCTGGCTAGCATCATCAAAAGTTGAAATAGATACTAGATCAGAGGAACTACCATTAGATACAAGGGGATTAATGATAGAAAACTGATCATTAAATATTTAATTTCTGTTCGTTACAATATCCTCTTTATTTTTTTTAATTTCTGGGAAGACTGACTGTAAAGAAACCATTCTCAAAGGGGTTACCATCAGAGAGTTCCAATGTAAGATGGTGTAAATCCATTAAAATTGTCGTAACTGTTCCAAGATTACCAAATCTTTGAGACTAATAACAGCTATTTTATGAACCATTTCCATAATATTACAGGATTTCATTTAAATATACATTCGTTTATCAAACGATTTGATTGTATCTTGCCTGAAGAAAAAATAATTACGAAACATCCAAGTGGGAAAACAGGAAGGTCAGTTAGTAAAAGCAAATACGAACAAATGAAGCAAGCAATTTTGAATGCTTTACAAAAAAAAGATTATTCATATTCTGAACTTGTTTCTATTCTTGAATCAAGTTTGAAAGATAAATTTTTTGACAATATTTCCTGGTATGTAGAAACTGTTTTACTGGATTTAGAAGCCAGAGGTATCGTCAAAAAATCAACTAAATATCATATAATTTAGGTCTATTTTCTCAAATTAAAATCAATTTTAGCCTATTCTTTTTGTTAGTTTAGGTACTATTTGAAATAGTATAGAAAACGTTGTAATAAATAATTTAATAATGCCGGAATGGTTAGAAATCTAGGAAGTTTTTCCAAATGATCCATGCCATGAATGAAATAATCCTAAGGTAAAAACGCCTAAAGCTATAAAAAGAAAAGATGATATAATATTGCTCCCAGTTCCAACTATAAATAATAGTAAAAATGTTACAACAAAGCCTAACAAGCCAAAAAAAGGGACTTGTAAAACAGAGATGATTTATGGTTTGATTTTTTTAGCATAAATGGTTTTAAAATTAGGTTAAAAAAAAAAACGTTATCACTTATCCAAAGAACGTAAAAATGTATGACTGCCAGCAATTACAAATAAAATTCCTCCCACTAGTAAAATAATTATAAAGAAAACATTTAAATTTGTAGAAATAAAAGAAAAATCCTTTTGATTGATTAAAAAATTTAGATGTATTGTATATTTATTTATAAATATAATCAAGCTATCAATAGGATTATCAGTAACATTATTGAGCAGAATATTTCGTAAACCAACTGTGCCATAAGTTAAAGGATTGATGTATGCAAAAAATTGTAAGAAATCGGGCATATCAGTAAGTGGATACATTACTGGAGCCAAGAATTGTAGAGGTAACGAAATAGGAAGAATAATACTTTGAAAGGTCTCTGCATTAGGTGAATTACTACCTATCGTGATGGAAAATCCCATTAGAAATACTGTTGTTAGAATTGTAAAAACATAAATTGAGAGAAGTTTAGAAATATCTAAATTGATATCAGATCCAAGAGCTAAGGCAACTAATAATAAAACAGTAACCTGAAATACTGTTTTGGTAGCAACAGCTAAACTATATGCAGTAATAATTGCTGTCCTATTAATCGGAGCAATGACGTAGTTTTTCATATAACCTGATTCTTTGTCATAAAATAATGAAATCGCACTAAACATTCCCGTAAACACTGTAACCATTACAAGTATTCCCGGTGTCAAAAATGTTAAATAATTGGTGTTAGATAATAATGCAGATCCAGAAAGATTTCGAAAAACATTATTAAAAGTAGTTCCAATAACTAAAATCCACATAAGAGGCATAATAAGCATGAAAATGATCTGTCCCTTATTAGTTCGAAGCATTTGCCTTTTGTAGATTGTAAAAACAGAATCTAAGTAATAGTAACCTGGCATTTTTGTTAGAAAAAGTTCTACGAAAGTTTTATTTTCTGATACCATCATTTTTTGCATTCTCCTAAAATTGTTATCTCCTAAATCCTACCCTACTACGCTGTTTACGACCATGAATGGTCAACCTTTCAGAAAGTGAGATCTCATCTGAATCTCGAAAGTTTTTTCCAGTATAATACATGAACACATCATTTAAAGATGGTTTTTTAATTTCAATGGTATGGATAGCAATTTTATTGCATTCTTCACTTGAACCTAAAACTTGAGCAATTGTTGCTACTAATTCAGGGCCATTTCTTGTTCCTATATGAATTGTATCATCTATTGTTTTAATTGATTCAACCTCTGGAATTGAATTTATTCTTTGAACCGCATCATTCACTTTTTCAGGCTCTTTAATCTGAACAGCAATAATATCATGTGCCAATGAACCTTTTAATTCTTCTGGACTACCTTGAATAACAATTTGCCCCTTATCAATAATGGCAATATGATCACAGAGAGCCTCAGCTTCATCCATGTGATGAGTTGTAATAAAAACCGTTAAATTATTCCTTTTGTTCATTTCTTTAATTTTATCCCAAATGTGTGAGCGAGATTGAGGATCTAGTCCAATCGTGGGCTCGTCTAAAAATAAAATTTCTGGTTCAGTTAATAATCCTCTAGCAATTTCAAGTCTGCGTCTCATTCCTCCACTATATTTAATCACACTGTCATGAATACGATCAGATAATCCCACAGATTCGACTAACTCTACAATACGCGCTTTACGAGTAATTTTAGGTAAATGATAGAGCCTTGCATGTAAATCTAAATTTTGATAACCAGATAATTGCTCATCCAATGTTTGCTCCTGAAAGACTCCAGCAACTTTAGATCTAATATGAGATATATCATATATATCAAATCCAGCAATTGTTCCTTCTCCAGCTGTTGGTTTTAATAAAGTCAACAAACAATTAATTGTAGTCGTTTTTCCTGCTCCATTTGGTCCTAAAAAACCAAAAATTGATCCCTTTTTAATTTTCAAATCAATGTTATTGACAGCCTTTACTATACCAAAATATTTTTTTAATCCTGTAATGTTTACAATGTTTTCTTCTTTTTTTGTCGACAAAGACGTTTCATAGCTATTTTGTTTTCCCGTTGAATTACTTGTTGTTGAATATTCTATCATTATACTTGCATCCTTTTTGTTTTAGCTTTTTTAACTTCGAAATGGTTCTTGTTTATAACATCCCTTAGTTATTTAAAATACCTCTATTCTAGTATAAATACTTATGGTTATAAAAAATACCTTAGGTCAGTAATAGTTAGTAGACAATGAAATAGAAAATAAAAGAGAGAATTAACTTTAAGAAATAAAAAATGAAGAAAAATATTCGAACTTTAGAATAAGGTTATAATTTTTTCTGGTGAAGATTAATAATTAAGAAAGAATTAGTCTTATGGAATTAGACCAGGTTTTTTTTACATTTTCAGCATTTTCATCAAGAATAAGACTTCCAATTAGTCCAATTAAAAGTGCAAAAATGGAGACAGATTTCGAAAAGGTATCGGTATCTGGCCTATTTGATTTTCCTATATACTGATTTTTTAAGAGATTTGATAAAATTGTAACATTAGAAGAATAGTATTCCTTCATCACATCTTTGATTGAAGGGATACGAAAGGCTTCTGCAATAAATTCGAATCCTAATTTGAAATTATCATTTGTATCAGCTAAAATAAGATTAAAAAGATTTTCTAAAGAATTTACTCCAATCTGGTCTTCAAAAGCAACGGTCATCATTTGTTGTACATTCATTTGCCATTGATTAATAATTTCTCTAAAAAGGCTTTCTTTGGTAGGAAAATAAAGATAAAGGGCTCCTTTACTCGTACCAATTTTTTTACCAATGTCATTCATGGTAGTTTTATGATAACCTTTCTCATTAAAAACCTCAATGGCGGCATCAATAATTTTTTTCCTTGCAAGTTCTTTATATTCTTCAAAAACTTTAGGCATGTCAATCAAATGAATAAAAAGTCTAGAGGTATAAATATATTCAACTGGTAAGAATCCTGAATTTAAGTAA
>DAHXPE010000255.1 GCA_027364495.1 Candidatus Heimdallarchaeota archaeon
TGAAAATAGAAATTTGACTTACAATTGCAAAGTTAAGGATGATTTTGACTTTTTCAAAAACCTTAAGTTGGGCTTTTAAGCCTGCTCAATTAAAAAAATAAAAAAATTATTTTGGTCTCAATGATTTAAAGGATTGTACCAATTCATCCATTGTAGAAATTAAAATGGTTTCTTCTTCTACCTCTTTTTCCAACTTCCATGTACTTTTTTCATGATTATTGTGAAAAAGCAGTTCAAAAACTTGGTGCCAAGTCTTATCAAAGAGAAAGATTGGCTTTAAAGGTAATAATCCAAGTTTCATTTTATCCCATAAAAGACTTAACTCAGTCAAAGTTCCAGTGGACCCTTCTAAAAAGAGATGGTAATCCGCTATTCCTTGTAATAATTCAAGTCTTGTCATTAAGGATATTTCTCTATATTCTTCAGTGAGGAACTTTGAAGGCTGCACTTTAGTAATTTCATCGGTTGTTACGCCAATGACCTTGCCATTTTTATTAGCAAATCCCTTGGATACAGCATCCATGATACCAGTATATCCACCAGATGCAATGACTAAGTCAAATGAAGCAATTTTTTCACCGATTTTAACGGTATCAATGTATAATTGACTAGTTTCAGATGCAGAAGAAGATCCATAAATACTCAGGATTGGTGAATATTTAGATTTTATTTTTTCAATCGAATGTCTCATAAATATATAATTCATAGATATTTTTAAAAATTTTTTTGACTTTAGATTAATTCAGGTAATCAATTTTTGCTTATTTTTTATTTTATAGGATATAAATTTTTAATTTTACCTTTTAATTTCATTATTCGTCATTTATTCGTTTAAGATTGATTAATTTTTTTTTAATGTTTATTTGTAAAGTCATTATAAAATCCGACAATATTTGTATATCAGTTATAAATAGAATGAAAGGTGATTTTTTAAATTTTAGTTGATTTTCTAAAATTTGTATTATTCCATGAATTGTTTTCAGTTCATTGGATTTGAATAAAGGTCAAATTTGCCTTATTGTCATTATTAGTGACTTTGAGATCTAATTTAAATGCTAAATCTGCGAAATCCAAGTATATACAAATCTTTTAGTAAATTTTTAAATGATTAACCTAGTATATATTTAATAGTTACTACGAAGAAAATTTTATCTTGTTATAATTTCACAAATTGGTTTGATTATTGTGTGGATTGAGGAACTTCGTCCGAAAAGATTTAATGAAATTTTAGGTCAAAAAAGCATTGTCCAACGAATGAGAGCTTTTTTAGAGACTCCTAATGAAATGCCTCATTTATTATTTTCTGGACCTCCAGGTGTAGGTAAAACTACAACTGCTCATGTCATTGGGCATGAATTATTTGGTGAAGAATATTTTACAGATAATTTTAAAGAAATGAATTCCAGTGAAGAACGACGATTAGAAGATATACGTTCTACGGTTAAAAAATTTGCTCAATTTCAACCTGCTGGTGATTTTCCTTTCAAAATTTTAGTTATGGATGAAGCAGATGCCTTACCAAACGATTCACAATCTGCCTTAAGAAGAATAATGGAAAAAAGTTCAAAAAACATTCGATTCATTCTAATAGTCAATTATGCTAACGAAATAATTGCCCCAATCCTTTCGAGATGTGCAATTTTACGATTTTTACCACTTAATCCAGAACACATTAGAAGTAAAATTAAGGAAATCGCTAAAATTAATGATCTGAACGTTCCAGATGAAGCTGCTGATGCCTTGGTAGATATTGCAGCAGGAGATATGCGTAAAGCAATAAATTACATGCAATCTTTGAGTATTTTAAAGCATGAAATAACTTTTGAAGACGTTTATGAAATAGCAGGAATGGCTAATCCAGTAAAAATTGATTCAATAATCAATAATTTAATTGAAAAGAAAAATAACTATAATATTGATCGAGCATATTCTGAAGTAAAAAATTTAATTTATTTTGATGGATTCCAAGGAAAAGATTTAATTAAACAATTCAATAAAAGTCTACAAAAAGCTGAGTTTATTTCAAATGAAGATAAAATGCAGTTTAATATTCAAGTCGGGGATGCAGAATTCAGAATTACTCAAGGATCTAATGAATTAATTCAATTATCATCTATTTTAGCAGTTATTTATGGTTTTAACCCTTAAATCTAAATACAAGGAATTTTTGATGTCTCAATCTGAAAGAAGTGATAATCCTCAGATCAAAGAAGTTTTAAAGGCTCTTAATCATGCTAAAAGACGAGATATATTATTATATTTAAAAGACTTGGGAAGAGATGCGACTTTTTCCGAATTAATGGATTATTTAGAAATTGATACAAAAATCTCTAGTCAATTTTCATACCATTTGAAATTGTTATTACAGGCAGGACTAATAGAAAAAAGAAACGAAAAATATGCCATAACTCCATTAGGCTTAAAAGCAACATCGATGCTAGATTTAGTTGATACTAGTGAAAAAACAGAATCAATAGTTCAAAAAATTTCTAATTCTTATAAAAATTTAACGATATTTGATCAGATTATCATTTCATTTCAAGCTTTCGCTATCGTTCTTTTTTTAATGACTTTAACAGGTATTGTTGGAGATTATACAAAACTTGGAGTTTTATTTTTGCCAATGATATTAGGTTTGATTTTTTCAATAGGAATTACAATTTATAGTTATTATAAATTGAAATATATTCCAAGTATTCTTGTTTTGTCAAGTATAATATGGGTTATATTTTTAAGTTCAAACCATATTAAAATTGCTTTTATTTATATTTCTTCTATTTTAAGTCTGATTTTTATTTATCAGGCAACGATAGATTTTAACCCTCAATCTATTGAAATTATTTTTGACATAATTTTAGGCATTGCTTGCATAATAGCTTGTTCTACCACGGTAGTCTGGATTTTATATAAGGAATATTTTATTGAAGGGTAAGAAAAATTAAAACTTCAATTTAAAGTTTGAATCAAATGGGAAATTATTATTTTATTATAAATCTCTTCTTTGATAAACGAACCAACCTATAATCAAGGGAACAATGGTCCAAATAATTAAAGCCAAGAATTCGAAAAATAAATCTGAATTCGAAATTGTTCCAGCATAAATTTTAGTCCAGTCATTACTTAAAGCGATAGATGAAAACCATTTCAAAGGCTCAAATATACTGATAATAGCTTCTGAAAGATATGTGATAAAACCCAAAGTTCCAGCTGCCGCTGAACCATATTGTGAACTAAACATAATCATGATTGCAAAAATACTAGCATATTGGAAAGAAATCATTAATAAAATCAAATTAATTTTATTAAAGGCAATTGAAGCAAAAAACCATGTTGCATAAAAGTAAACAATTAAACTAGACAGAATGGTAGCAATCGCCATTCCGACAGTGAGGATTATACTTCTTGTGATATAATACTCGGATCTAGAAATAGGCCTAGAAAGAGTAAAATAAACTTGTTTATTTACATCTAATTCATTAGAAAATGTACCCATTCCCAATAATATTATTATTATTACAAAAAGAGTCGAATTCCCAAGAAAATCTTGTAAAAACGACCCCATGGTAGGTGTAGGAGGATTTTGTAAAGCATAGCCAGCATAAGCTAAAATTTCATTAATGTATTTTTGAGATAAAACTGAGGTGAGGCCTGTAAATATTAATATTACTGAAACAATTAGTATTTTCATTTTAGCTTGATCAAGTTCGACTCTCGCATGAGTTAAATGAATAGAAAATCTTCTTTGTTTCATTTCAGATGAATCTTTAGTTTTTTGAATCTCTAAATTGGCAGTTGACATTATAGTAAGCTCCTTTATTGGTCAATAACAGACAAGAAAATGTCTTCAAGATTAATGTTTTCACGTGAAAACGATTCCAAAATAATAGGTTTTTGGACCAATTCTTTGATAAAATCTGGAACACCACCATTAGATCCGGTGGTTTCAATGATAAACTCATAATTGGATTTTTGAACCACAGATTTAATATTACTCAAACGGCAGAGTTCATCATAAGATATGTTTTGAACAACAACATTAAATCGGTTTTTTACAGGTAAACTGTGAATAATTTTGTCTATACTACCATTTACTACAATATGACCTTTGGATAGAATAGCGACCTGGTCACAAATCTTTTCAACTTCACCAATTACATGGTTTGAAAAAAAGATACTAGTGCCATTTTCGTCTCGTAACTTGCTTATTAATGAAAGAAATTCTCTTCTAGCAACAGGATCTAAGCCACTGGTAGGTTCATCAGCAATAATCAGTGAAGGATTACCAATGAGTGCATTAGCAATTTTTATTCTTGTTTTTTGTCCTTTACTAAGTTTTTTAGTACTACGACCTATAAAACTACGAGAATCAGTTATATCAATTATTTCTCTAAGACTTTCTTTAAGTCTAATTCCTTGTAATCCATGATAATAGGCAGTGTGTTTTAAAAATTTAATTCCAGGAATACTAGGTAGGTCAGCATCCGGAATGAAACCAATAGCTTGTTTTAACGAAGGTAAATTTTTTTTATCAACTTTTTGATCAAACAGATAAACATTACCACTATCTTGATAGAGAAATTGTAAAATAATACCAATGGTTGTTGATTTTCCAGCACCATTAGGACCAATAAATCCATAAATTGAGCGTTTTGGTACATCAAAACTTACATTGTCAAGTGCCTGGACTGATTTAGATCCTTTACCATATTTTTTAGAAAGATTTTGAACAGAAATAGCGTTCATTTAACTCACCATTATATTAAATATCTAAAGTATCTCGAGGAGCTTTCCAAAAATAGAAAAGTGGACCAATTATATTGATAACGAGAATAAGTATTAACCAGATATATCTATTTTCTAGTCTTGATCCCTGTTTAATCCAATCAAATAAGGCGTAAAGAGTTAAAAAAAGTTCTAATAATATTATGGGAATTAAGGCAATTAGTATATCAGTAGAAATAGTTTGACTTAACATATTTTCACCAATTGATACTTGAAAGAGTTGAATAAATACTTTCCAGTCAAAAAATTTTTTTTAGGGTTCAAAAAATTTTAAATTTACTCTAAAATTTTATACTAGTTACTCAAAAACTTTTGAGTAATAAAGAATAAAAGAAGCTTTTTTATTGTATGTTCAAAAGGGTCAGCTAAAAAACTAGAAACGATCGATGAAATTATTAAATATAATTTAAATCAAGTCTATTTTAATTTTTATTCTTGAAATATAATTTAGAAGAACAAGAATAAATTTATCAATAATTTTATTATAAGATTTTGTTGATAATTGCAAATAACAGGAATCCTTAATAAAAAAAATTAGAAGCAATCCAATTATAAAGCATTTGAGTACATTGCTAACTGAACTGCGTCTTACAGTCTTATCGGTTATAATTGGAGTAATAGGTGGTTTATCAGCTGTTACTTTAGGCGATTAGAACGGGTCATGCAATTGATGAATGCAAGTGGCCATACAGGATTCCTAGTTACGGAGAAATTTCAAATGAATTGCTTAGTATTATTACAAAACACGATGTAGAACATTTTCGACACTCCAAACAAGTGGCTGACACTGAAACTCGTAGTTTCAGTATTATCTGTTTGCATATTGAGTAAAATTTTTTAAAATAATGGCAGGATGAGACATTAATTGAGTGTCAGTAGTTTTTTCTGATCATATTCTCATTGGCTGGATAACTAGAAGTGATATCGGACGTACTTATTTATATATTAAGCAAAATCCGCTTCATAGAGATTTTGAAAACAATCTCTTTGAAATCTATTTTTTTACTAAGATATGTATGATAGATGTTGAAAGCAAATAGATTTTGTCAAATTATTGCAAAAAAAATTTCCTGATAATTCAATTTAACTTTAAAATTAAAATATTATTGTATATATAGGAATCCCTTTAATTATTTATTGTCTGGTTAGTTAATGATTTCTAAAAATGCTTATTTCAAAGGCTTTATTTATGATTTTAACCATCTTGACACCACTACAAGATTAAGTGTCTTAGCTGTTATCGTGGGTATTTTAGGAGGATTATCAACAATAGTTTTTAGATTTTTAACTATACTAGTATTTA
>DAHXPE010000266.1 GCA_027364495.1 Candidatus Heimdallarchaeota archaeon
ATTCTATCATCTTTTTTTATCAATCATATTGATATACAAATTCTTGAATGTCATAGCAAATACTTTCTCCGTATTCAATACGAGATTTTTTATCTAAGTATTTACTTCCCAAATTAATATATAAATTTTACCAAAGAACAATTTCATTTGTAAAACGATATTGATAATTGAAAGTATAGCACTTTTACAACAAAATATTTTTAGTTTAATTGTAATTCAAGTTTAAATTATAGAGTTTATTAATTTTCAATAGGTTTATTATAATAAAGACATTAGCAAATTAATTTTTGAATGAATAATAAATTGGTTAAAATTTATGGACTCTAAAAACAATATTACGTGTAAACCACTAACACCTGATCTTTGGTCTGATCTTGAACTTCTTTTCGGTAAATCTGGTGCCTATTGGGGTTGCTGGTGTATGTACTGGCGCTGTTCTAATAAAGAATTTGAGAATATGAAATCTACTGATCGTAAGCAAGCTCTCAAGAAGACAGTCAGTAATGGAAAACATGTTCCAGGGATTCTTGCTTATCTTGATAATAAACCTGTTGGCTGGGTTGCATTAAGCCCACGTGATGAATATCCTAGATTGACCAACTCCAGAGTTATAAAACCTTTTGATGATCAACCGGTTTGGTCTATTGTGTGTTTTTTCATCCATAAAGAATATCGTGGTATTGGTATCACCAAAGTTTTACTTACTGCAGCAGAGGATTATGCTCTATTGCAAGGTGCGTCTATTTTAGAATCCTATCCCATAGATTCTAATGATCGAATTGCTGATGAACTAGCTTATGTTGGATCTCGCTACCTCTTTGAACAAGCTGGTTTTAAAAAAATAACTGATACAAAAGCAACAAGTGGTGGTGAGAAGAAGATTATGATGCGAAAAAGTATTTAATTTTTTTTTACTTAGAAATATTTATTTTTCTTTAATTATTTTTCATTAGTTGCTGGTCTTTATGGTGAAACACTATCCGATTTTATTAGCAGGTAAAGAAATAGAATCTGAAACGAAAGTGAATATAATTAATCCCTATAATAAAGAAATCGTTGCCACCACATCATATGGTACAAAAGAGAATTTACTAGAAGCGATTACTAAAGCTTCCAGTGTGTTTCCAATCACTCGAAAAATTCCCAGTTTCAAAAGAGCACAAATTCTCTTGTCAATTGCTGATCAATTAAGAGAAAATTTTGATGATTTTGCTAAAACTATATCACTAGAAAGTGGTAAGCCATTATTTTATGCTAAAGGTGAGGTAAATCGATGTATTGATACTTTTACCATAGCAGCTGAAGAAAGTAAGAGAATTCAAGGTGAATTTTTTTCTTTAGATGGTGTCACAAGTGGCAAGGATCGTTTTGCCATAACTCAAAGATTCCCTGAAGGTGTAGTTGTAGGAATTAGTCCTTTTAATTTTCCTCTTAACCTCGTTGCCCATAAAATAGCTCCAGCAATAGCTATTGGCTCTCCAATTATTTTAAAGCCATCTGAAAAGACTCCCTTATCAGCTTTAAAGCTCGGTAAGTTGATTACTAATACTGAATGGCCAAAGGATGCAATTAGTGTCATACCATGCAAAGGTGCAGATACTTTACCTTTGGTAGAGGATTCTCGAGTAAAAGTTTTATCTTTTACTGGTTCTGCCGATGTTGGTTGGACATTGAAGAAAATATGTGGTAAAAAGAAAATCATCTTAGAATTAGGTGGTAATGCTGGTGTTATCGTTCATTCTGACGCCAATTTGAAGTATGCTGCGGAACGTTGTGTCATGGGCTCGTTTTCTTATTCCGGACAGGTTTGTATTTCTGTTCAGCGAATTTTTGTTCAAGAGTCAGTATTTGACGAATTTATCAAATATTTCAAGGAAGAAACAGAAAAATTGGTTATTGGTGATCCTTTAGATCCCAAAACAACATTTTCAGTAATGATTGATGAACAGAATGCTATCCGCATAGAAAGTTGGATAAAAGAAGCTCTAAAAGCTGGTGCGGAGATTTTAATTGGTGGTGAACGTAAGGGTGGTTATTATCCTCCAACAGCACTCACTAATGTACCTGAAACAGAAAAAATTGTTTGTCTCGAGGCTTTTGGTCCGGTTGTTGTTATTGAAAAATATAAGGAATTTACAGATGCTGTGAGGTCTATTGAAAAAACAGATTTTGGATTACAGAGTGGTGTATTTACCCAAGATATATCCAATGTACTCATTGCTTTTGAGGAAATAAATGTTGGAGGAGTTATAGTAAATGATGTACCAACTTTTAGAGTTGATCAGATGCCTTATGGAGGAAATAAAGACTCAGGTTTTGGAAGAGAAGGTATTAAATATTCAATGGAAGAATATTGTCAAATCCGATTATTAACGATCAATGAAAGCTATAAGAAAAATTAAATTCATTCTTGGTTTAAATTTCTTCAAACTTTAAAAAAATCCTTTTTTAGTACCTAGACAATCATTAGGTTTTCGAACAAGTTGTTTATATTCACAATTTTAGCAAATTAATCAGATTCTACAATTAAATGTTTCTTGATATGATCCATTAAGAACTATGGATGCTAAATTTGTATTTTGAGAGAATTCTGAAGTATGTATTCACGATGAAAAAAATTCTTGCTACAAAAATATCCTTTTGGGATTAATTCTTTCAGGCTAAATTATACTTTTTTGCAAAGATCTAAAATATTTTTTGTTGACAATTACTTACTGTTCTTTGAATTTTTTTGTCAATTGAATTTAATAGATTTAAGAAGTTATAAAAAAGACTCAAATACAAAAATTATTAAGGTTCAAGAACTATTCTACCTTTTACATCATTTTAAATCTTTTTTTTCCGTATCCGATTCTCTTATTCAAATTCCATACCTGCTCACATACCTATTTAAAAAAAAATAAAATCACATATTATTAGTCTTAGCTCTAATGTGAGAGAATAAAATGAAAACGTCAATTTTACGTGCTGAAAATGTTTATAAAAAATTTGGTAACTTCCTAGCTTTAGATGGTTTTTCATGTGATATTCCACAAGGGATTATTGGTTTATTAGGACCAAATGGCGCCGGTAAAACAACTTTTATTAAATCTTTACTTGGTTTACATCCATTCGAATCTGGAATAATAGAATTAATGGATGGAGCATATAATTTACCAAAGGATTTTCTGAAAGTGAAGGATCTAATAGGATATATGCCAGAAAAAGAAACAAAAATGAATCATCTTAACGCATTTAAATATGTTGAAATCTTTGGACGTATTAGTGGTCTTCCTAAAAGTGTCATTAAGCAAAGAACATTTGACGTTTTACATTATGTTGGCCTTGAAGAAGCTAGATATCGAAATATGGAAACCTTTTCAACTGGTATGCTTCAAAGAGTAAAACTAGCAACTGCTTTAGTGCATGATCCAGAAATAATAATATTAGACGAACCTACATCTGGTTTAGATCCACAAGGTAGAGAACAGATGTTAAACTTAATTAAGGATCTTGGGCATGCACATGGTAAAAATATTATTATGAGCACTCATTTATTACCAGATGTTGAGCGTTTATCCGATTTTGTGGTTGTAATCTCACAAGGAAAACAGGTTATGCAAGGTAATCTACATTATCTCTTAACTAGAAAATCCGATTCAGTTACTTTAAAGATACAAGTCAGTGACGATACTCCTGGTTACTTCAATTTACTTCGTGAAAATGGTTATGAAGTTGAAATGGATGGAAAGACAGATATTCAATGTTTTTTGAGAAATAATATTCAAAAAGACTATGTTCAATTTTTTAAATTAGCAAAAAGTTTAGGAATAAACATCCGGATGCTTTCGCCTAATAAAATGAGTTTAGAAGATATATTTTTAGATGCTGTGGGTAAAAATGGAGGTTCTGTATAATGGTTGAATCCTCTAATGAAAATTTTGAATTTGTAAAAAAGTTCAGCTATCGAGATTATAAGGGAAAGAGAACAAGCAGGTTAAGTCGAATATTTTCACTTGCAATTTTTGAAGTGACAAATACCTGGAGAAAATCATTAATTGGAAAGATCCTATTTGGGTTAGTTATTTTTATATTGGTAATTGGAGCAGTATTAAATGTTCCATATCAAGTTACTCAATTAAGTCAGCTACCTCAAAGTGAAAAAAGTAATTTTGTTCTCCAAACAGTATTAAAAACTGCAGCAGATTATTTATCAATAAGTTCAGAAAATCCTATATTGCCATCAGAAAATCCTCTCGTATCTTTTTCATTTAATATAGGATTTTTAATAATAGCACTTTTTGCAATTGCAGGAAGTGGTTTTTTTGCAGATGATAAACAAGGAAAAGTTCTGGAAATTTATCTTTCAAGAATGAAACGTGAAGATTATGCCATTGGTAAAGTTCTAGGGATGTTTTTATATTGTAATTTATTTATCACCGTCCCATTTTTAATTATTTCATTGTGGGAGGTACAGGGGCTTGGGCAGAATCATCTTGATTATTTACTTACTTATATGGAACTTGTAGTCTCAGGAACTATAATTTCTGCTCTATTTACAATTTTCACATTATTATTATCGAGTTTAGTAGAAAAAAGAGCATATGCGAGTCTGTCATTTTTTATTGGGTATATCCTATTTGATTCATTATCTCAGAAATTTTTTCAATCAGACCCACATAATCATTTGCTATTATTATTAGTACCATCTTATGTTTTTGCTCTTTTAATATATACTATTGGAGGTAATTGGAATTTAGGACTACGCGAAGGAGGAATTTTTAGTAGTGGAAATGTAACTCCATTAATTTTAAATAATGGAACTGGATTGGAGTGGTGGCACGTAATTGGATTAGTTCTACTAGTTTTAATAATTGGTTTACTTCTATTGTTATTCAAAATTCATCGAATGACAACAAATGAATTGTAGGAGTTGAATAAGTATGGAATTCATAGTTGATGTGAATCATGTCACTAAATCATTTGGTGATGTTGTCGCTGTAAGTGATGTGTCTTTTCAGATTCCTAAAGGACAAATAATGGGTTTTTTAGGACCAAATGGATCAGGAAAGACCACTTCCATAAAGATGTTATTAGGCCTAACCAAACCTCAAACTGGTACAATAAAGGTACTTGGTAAAAATCCCTTTACAAATAGAAAAATAAAATATGATATTGGCTATGTTCCTGAAACTGATTGTTTTTACAGATGGATTACTGCCTTTGATTTTTTAGAAAGTTTCAGTCGCTTCCAATTACCGAGAGAAGAAGCAAAAAAAAGAACAAAAGAAATTTTAGAAGAAATTGGATTGAATCAAGTGGCAAATAAAAGAATACAGACTTTTTCAAAAGGAATGAAACAACGTATAAAAT
Organism: Candidatus Heimdallarchaeota archaeon; assembly: GCA_027364495.1. The sequence continues at coordinate 5,353 of DAHXPE010000266.1, forward strand.
TAGGACAGGCATTAATACATAAGCCATCCCTTGTAATTGCAGATGAGCCCTTTAATGGATTAGATCCAATAGTAAGGAAACAATTTTTTGATATAATGGAAAAATATTCTGAAGAATACCAAACTACCTGGTTTATATCAAGTCATATATTATTCGAAGTTGGAAGACTAGCAAAGAATATAATTCTTCTTTATAAAGGACGAACAATAGCTCAGGGATCACCTGTAAGGATAAGAGCAATGATTCAAGAACAACCACATTCGATTCAAATAACATCAACTTCGGTGAAGGATTTAGTAAAATTGTTGATAGATCAGTCTGAATTCAATGAAATAATTTCAGCTTTAGAATTTAACCCTGTATTAAGAGATAGAGAAGAATCATTTACTGTAGAAACAAAGAATCCTGTTCTGTTTTACAAATTACTGACTGATCTGGTTGTCGATAATAATTTGTCTATTTCAGAAATAAAACCAACAGATGAAGGTTTAGAAGCTTTATTTAAGTCATTAACAGTTGGATAGAGGTATAATATATGCTAAAATCATATCAAAATGAATCAATTTTCAGTCATATTGAAATGACATTCATTTTAGGAACAAAAAGCTTACTTTATAGCAAAAAATGGTTAATATATGTTTTTCTTAGTTTAGCACCAATGTTTTTCAGTATTCTTAATTCAAATAGATTATTAGGTGCTGCGAATGCAAAAGAGGCATTTGTTGGAGTTACTATGGGACTCCAGTTCGATTTTTTCTATGTTTTTGGAGTTTTACTCTTAGCACTCCCCTTTAGTTCAGATGAAATATCTGACCATATTTTAGATCTATTCCTCATAAGACCAATTCATAAAGAGGTTTTATATTTTACAAGGTATTTTGTTTTAGTGCTTGCCAATACCATTGTAAATAGTTTTTTAGTTGTTTCTTATTTTCTTTATTTTAATTATATAGATAAAAGTTCTTTATTTTCAAATACAGAAACTCTTCTTGGTATTTTAGGATTTTTTATTTTTGCAAATATCCTTTATTCAGCATTATTTCTAGGAATTGGATTTTTAGGTCCTAAAGGATTTGGAATTGGTGTATTTGTAGCAATTATAGAGCTTTACTTTTTAAATATTTTATTTTTAAATAATGATCCATTAGTTCCAAGGACGAATCTTCACATAATTGCTAATAAATTTTTAGGTAGTGACTATCCATACAATTATAAAAGCAATTTCATTACTTCTCTTTCTAGTTTTCAAAATGCGGTAGTATATGTCTTTGTCGTAACTCTACTTTTTCTAATAATTGGCTATATATATTTTAAAACAAGAGATTTTATTTAAGCTATATTTCTACTCTTTATCCCCCTCAACATTAATTACAGACAATAGTTTTTGAATTTTCTCATCCTTCTTTGCTGCATTATAGACATTTTCTAGTTTATGAATTTTATTATCGCCTACAACAATAAAAATAGTACCAGCTCTGAATAACAGTCGTTCAAAGATATCAGGTGTTTGGGTTATAACATGACTTTGCTGTGCAGGAAAACTCTCTTCTGCATCAAAAAGGCCTCTACGATGATAAATTCTATTAGGTTCAAACTCCCAATATACTATTTTTCCTTTAAAATAGAGAATAATATAAATAAAACCAAGAACAGCTGAAATATAGAGATAAAAAATAGGACTCACATTCAACCCAGTATCTAGGCTGAGTTTTATACTCACTTAAGCCGACAAAAATCAGCAAAAATACTGCCGACAAAATATAAAGAATAAATAAAATAGCTTAAGAATGTCGTATTTA
>DAHXPE010000269.1 GCA_027364495.1 Candidatus Heimdallarchaeota archaeon
CACAATTTTTAGTAATTCAAATAAAATGTCTTCGTCTAGTCTATTTTCAGTCAAAACTATACTATCACTGACTTCTTCATAAATTTTTTCCCTTTTTTCACTTAGTTGTATCAAAGTATTTTTTATTCCATTTTTAAATAATTCTCTGGGTTTCATCATCCTAATTCGCGTATCAATTACATCTATAGGAGTTTTAAGGTAAATAATATATCCTCTTTTTTTTATTAGGTCAATATTTTTCTTTGATTCAATAATTCCACCTCCGGTACTAACTACTTTATTGTCTAGTTTAATTATTTCACTTAATACTTCTCTTTCAAGATTCCTGAATTTATATTCTCCTATTTTTTTGTAAATTTCTGATATTGACAAGTTTGAGTCATTGTTACTATTAAATGATTCTTTTAGCTCATAATCCGTATCGATATATTCATAATGTATAAGTAAAGATAATTTTTCTCCGAAATATGATTTTCCTGAAGCTGGTAATCCGATAAAAAAAAGGTTAATTTTTACCACATCTCCCAAAATAGTCAATTATTTCCTTTTTCATTAAATTTCGATCAGGTTCTTGATTTGTAAATAGCCTAAATGATTCAGCACCTTGATTCACTAGCATATCAACTCCATTTAATATAGGAATGCCTAAATCAATACCCTTTTTTAGAAACGGAGTAATAAAAGGATTATATATGATATCTATTATTAATTCTAAATCTTTTGAAATTTGAAAATTAAAAGGAATTGAAACTCCGTCTAGTCCCACAGATGTACAATTTACAACTATTTCGACTTGATCCTTTAATTTATCTTTGAAAATATCAATATTTCCTTTTTCTTCGAACTTTAATACTAATTTTAATGCATTTTCATATGACCTATTTTTTATGAATATATTTGCCCTCTCTTGTAATAGACTGTTACAAATTGCACAGGCGGAGCCTCCCGCTCCTAAAATAAGTATATTTTTATTTTTTAATGAAATTTTTTTATCCTTAATTGATTGAATAAACCCTACAGAATCAGTATTATATCCATATAATTTATTATTTTTATGAACTATAGTATTGACAGCTCCAATATCTTTTGAAGTTTGATCTAGTATATCTAGATACTGAATGCACCTTTTTTTATATGGTAAAGTTACATTCACCCCGGTTATCAATCCTTGACGTATCTTATCAAGAAAATTTCCTAGTTCATCTTCTTGCAATTGCAATGAACCATATATATACTCATTATCTAATGATAGCTTTTGTAATGCTTTATTGTGTATCAATGGGGATAATGAATGTGCAATTGGATTTCCTATAACCATTAATTTTTTCATGTAAATAAAAATCCTTTTGTTATAGTTATTTCTCGATTATTTGTTCTCCTTCAACTGCCATTCCGAAATGTCTCGCTGTTTCATCTATTTTTGCTAAAATTTTGTCTCCAACTTTTATATCTGTCACTGAGACACTTCCTGATTTTTGTACCAGTCGTATTGTTTCTGCATTTTGGAGTAAAACTTTCACGACTTTTTCCCCAGTTTTTGCCTCGATAAGGATTAAAGGCCTTTTTTCAATTTTACATCTTGAAACAATACTTTCCCATACTTTTCCTTCCCTATTAACAATAAGAACAATACTTCCGGCAGATAATTCTGCCAAATAATTAGTTTTTTCATTTGGTTGTAATGTATATAATGCAACTGTTCCTGCATTGATTCTGAACGGTCTACTTGCTACATATTTATTTTCTTCTACTTCTGATTGAACTAGTACCATTGATTGAGAGCTTGTTCCTACCAATAATCCTTCCCCTTCTTTCATAATATCTGATGTATCTATACAAACCCGTGTTCCCATACCCAATTGTTTTACTGTTATTACTTCAGCTTCCTGTAATGAAATATCATCTTTCTTTGTTGCAAAAGCTAATAATTTTTCTACCTCCCCTGGATTAGCTGTTTCTAATATAACTCCATTTGATCCTATCTCAAGTGCTTGTAATGCAATTTTTGCTTCTTTAAAGCTTTTAACACTTACTAGCAATTTGCTTTTTTTTTCCAGACTCGCAATAAGATTTTCAAGTGGAATTATTACATCTGATTCTTCAAAATTCACAATGATTTCGTTTGAACCAGTTGCTACTTGAATTGCCTGTTGTATATCTCGTTCTTCCCTGATAGTCACTATTGGAAGATTTGAAATGTACGTACAACAACTATTTTTGAAAAGAGTCGTAAAAACAAGGAGATCAAAACTTGAAAATGCGAAGGATAGCAATAATAACAATTGCTGGCATTTTAGCAGTTCTTACATGCACTATGTTTATACCACAAGTATTTAGTATACCATTGTTTGCACCAGTGGTTATAACATTTGATTCGTCGAATCAAGCTGTAAAAACTTCGACAAATACAATTCTAGATTTATATCCAACTGCAAAAGTCATAAAATATGAAGATGCTGGATCACTCTGGAATGTCTTAACAATGATGAGGAGCTATAGCCAGTTAATACTCATAGGGCATGGATCAGACAAGGGAATATTAAGTTCACAAGGAACCATAATTCCATGGAAAAATATAACAGATTGGGTGAATACACAACCAAGTACAGATGTATATTTCTTATCCTGTAATTCAAATACCGCATCCAAACTTGTTCATAAACCATCTCTTGGCTTTGTAGGAAATGTAGATGGCCCATTAGCAGCCTATGCAATTGCAATGAAGGATAATTTAAACCACAACCAAGCTATAAACTCGAAAAATGCTCTTACAGACTTTGTAAATAGATATACTGCATTATATAAAGGAGGTCATTCTGAAAACATGTCTGTTGTGTGCATGTGTTCAACTGGAGGAACAACAACACCACCTCCCCAACCAAAAAACAATAAATGCTTGGGTAGGTTCTTGTACGCTTCAACCAAATAGTCCTTATTATAATTCACCACCAACATTTGTTCTTGGTTGCATAACCATTCCTTCAATGGTCAATTTCGTTGTAGAAATTGTTTTATTAATAATCGCAATCCTTTTCCCTATTTGGGGCGTTTCTGCCTTACCTATGCTTTCATTTGCTACCCTCGCTGGTCGTGTTGCTTATGGACTGACTGCTGAGCTTGCGTTGGGTTTGGACCAGTTATATTTTGGTATTACTGGAATTCTTAATGGAGGTATCAATGTGGCAAGTGTTTTAACACTTGGTAGTGCCATAGGGACATTAGTTGCTGGTTTACTCAATATTTTGCTTAGCATTAATCAATTATTTGCATGGTATATTCAAGATATTGAATGGGTTGCCGAACAAGGTGATCTTGTAACCATTCCTGAAAGGATGCCGATTATTGCCCCGGCTTTAGCTTTTGGTGCAGCTGCAGTTGTATCCATACTTTTTAATATGTGGGCTAATTATCTTGATCCAAGTT
>DAHXPE010000281.1 GCA_027364495.1 Candidatus Heimdallarchaeota archaeon
TCTAAAAATGTATATAAACACAGATAATAAGTAATCTATACACTCATATTGAAAGTGGTTTACCCATGATTTCTGTTAAAGAATCAAAAATATATTGTTGTTATTGTCGCAGTGAAATTTACCCGGATGAAACTGGTCAAATGATGCCGGACCAAGAGCATCAATATCATCAAGAATGTTTTAATGAAATTATTAAGGATAATCACTGTGAATATTGCCTAGAAATATTGAATGAGCTCAACGAATTATTTAAAGAGCAACACATCAAAATTCATCAAAAATGCACATTTGAATTGGAAAAACTAATCAGAAAACACGTAACCACCACTATAATAGATTATCTTCAAATGTTTCCAATGAAAAAGTTAGCCAAAGATTGTGCTTTCTATGAAATGAATGAAACCCATTTTCTCATGTATTTAGATGACTTAAAGAAATCTATTGATCTTCAATTACCCGATTTTGCAGATAAATCAGAGCCTTTCCATAAATATATAGCTAATATTGCAACAGAAGTGACAGAAAAAGTTATTTCAGAATATATTACGACCAATTTAGATGAACAATTGATTGATGAATTAAAAAAGGTCCATACTCAATCAAAAAAGGAATATGTAAACAAAATTTTAAATTTTATGTGGATTTATTATCTGGAAGTTCCAATATCCTATAAAGATAAAGCACATCATAAGGTTTTGCCTGCACCTGTCTTAGATAACGTAAATTATATTATTTTTCATTATAAATTAGAAAATCTTCTTAAAACAAAATTAGATTTTAACGCCGTAGTAAATAGCAATTTTAATGATTTATCAGAGTATTTGGTAGGACAGCCAATATCATTAGAGCACTTTAAAAAAAGCTAACACTTTTTCTAAAAAAATTACGTTAGCAATCTTGGTTAAACAGAAAAATATTTTGCATCTGGATGATGAAAAACTAAAGCTGAAACTGATGCCTCTGGTTCCATCATGTATCCTTCTGTCAATCCTATTCCTATTTCATGTGGTCTTATCAACTTCCAAAGTATTTCTTGATCTTCTAAATTTGGACATGCTGGGTATCCAAAACTATACCTTGATCCCTGATATTTTCCAACCATAATTTCTTCTTTTGATAATGTTTCTGGATCTTTAAAACCCCACATTTCCCTCATGTCATTATGTAATAATTCAGCTAATGCTTCAGCAGTTGCTAATCCCAATGCTTGTAATATAAAAGAATTTTTAAATTCACCATCTTCTCTCAGTTGTTCTGCTGTTTCACTTACTAATTCGCCAGAACTATCGGCAAAAATTCCAATATAGTCTTTTTTTGGATTTATGTAATCGCTTAGACATAATTGAGATTTTCCTTTTTGCCTAGGAAAAGTAAATCTAGCTATTTCTACCCTTTCCTCATAATCTTTGTAATCGTTATAAATGAAAATGCTCTCATCTTTCTTATTACAATTAAAAAATTGATAAACTGCTTTCGGTTTCATTAAATTGTTCTTTTGATCCAAGACATATTGTTTAACATCTTCAACATCATTAAATAGCTTTAATGCTTTATCAGCTTTATTAACCAGATCCTGGTCAAAAGGTCCCTTATAACCAAGTATTTTATTATAAAACATTTTAGAACCAATCCATTGCCAGATATCTTTTAATTTATAATCCAATTTTATATGTCTCTCTAAATCAGGTGGTACTGGAACTGTTTCTAGGATTGGTACTAAGGGATTTTGCATAGGGCAATCTTCTTTAAAATATTGATTTTATTATTGATAATCCTTGCATAGCATCTTTTGCATAATAAGTTTTACCAAACTTATATGCTGGTGCTATTGATTGTTCAACAAATTTCCTTGTCAAAGCAGCACCACCAACTAATAATGGAATGTTTATTTCTACAGCGGAAAAATCTTCAGCAGCTAATACCATCTGTTTGGCACTTTTAATTAATAAACCTGACAATCCTACTGCATCCGGTTTGTGCTCATATATTGCTTTTATTAAAGCAGAATTATCAACTTTGATTCCTAAGTTAATAACCTCATAACCGTTACTAGATAATATTATATCGACCAAATTTTTGCCTATATCATGAACATCGCCTTTAACTGTTGCAAGGATAATTTTCTTTTTAATCACAGCTTCTGATCTAGGAATATATGGTTCAATTTGATTTATTGCGGCCTTCATAACTTCAGCACTTTGCAGAACCTCAGTAACTATTAATTTACCCTGTCCGAATAGGTCTCCAACCTCATCCATACCACCCATAAGGATCGTACTAATTATTTCTAACGGATGGTATTTTTGAAGAAGCTCATCAATATTTTCTTTAATATTATTTTTATCTCCAAGAACAATTGCTCTATGAATAAATTCTTCTGGAGTTAACTTCTTAGTCTGTTCTTGAGGATTCTCTTCTTTTTTGACCGCATCCTTTGTCCTGAAGTATTCTGTGAATTCCATCAATGCATTTGGTGATCTGTCAAAAATAACCTCTTCTGATAATTTTATTTCCTTCTCAGAGAGAGAATTATATCTTTTAATGAGTGCAGGATTAACAATTGCTAAATCAAGACCAGCTTGTACGTTATGATAGAAGAAAACAGCATTAAGCACTTCACGACCCGATGCTGGAAGTCCAAAAGATACGTTTGATATTCCTAAAATCGTTTTAATATCTGGGAATAATTTCTTAACTTCTCGAATACTATCTATTGTAGCTTTGGCAGTTCCTTTATAATCAGGATTTTTTCCTGTGTCTACAGTAAATACTAGCATATCAAATATCAAATCAGAAGGATCAAGGCCATATTCAGTCGTTAAAAGACTATATAATCTTTTTGCAACTTCTATTTTACGATCATAAGTTACAGCCATACCTTGTTCATCAATAACTCCAACAACGGCACTTGCACCGTATTTTTTCATTAATGGAACAACTAAATCTAAACGTTCTCGACCACTTTCAAGATTAATAGAATTGATGATTGCTTTACCCTGACAATATTTCAGCGCTTCTTCAACAGCAACAGCATTAGTTGAATCAATCATTATCGGGACTTTTACTGCTCTTGCCAATTTTGGATAAAATTCATGAATTGCCTCTATTTCATCAAAAGCTGTATCTTCAAGACAAACATCAATTATTTGTGCTCGATTTTGTATTTGGTGATGAGCTACAGAGATTGCTTCATCGAAATTTCTTTCTCGAATCAATTTTTTGAAAAGTCTACTCCCCTGAACATTTGTACGCTCTCCAACTAAAATAGGCCGAATTTTTTCATCAGGCAAAACAATCTCTATTCCAGAAACTCCAAAAGATTTAGGTTTAGGTTCTATAACACGTGGTTTTTTAGTTGAAGCTAGTTCTTTCAATACTTTTATATGAGCAGGTGTAGTCCCACAACAACCTCCAACAATGTTGATCCATTTATTATCTAGATAATCTTTAATATGCTCTGAAAAAGATTCTGGTGTCTCATCATAATGACCATGCTCATTTGGTAATCCAGCGTTCGGAAAGATGAATACAGGCTTATCACTTATAGCAGAAAGGGTATGAAGATGGCTGCGCATATCTTTTGGACCAACTGCACAATTCATACCAAAAGCAAATACATTAGCATGCTTCATTGAATTATAAAATGCTTCGATATCCTGACCAGCTAACATGGTGCCTCCACTCAAAATACTAGGTGAAAGAAATATTGGAATTTCCTTTTGCAAAATGTTCATAGCATCCTGACTGGCTAGTAAAGCAGCTTTCATGTTAAGTGTATCTTGGCCAGTTTCTATAAATAAAACATCACAACCACCTTCTATAAGTCCTAATACTTGGTCATAATAGGCATCTTTCATTTGGTCAAAGGTAACATCCGCAGTTACAACTATCGATTTAGTGGTAGGTCCTATTGAACCAGCAACAAATTTATCCGAATATCCATTGGTCGATTCTTTAGCAATTTGAGAAGCAATTCTATTTAATTCTCGTGTTTTATCGGCTAAACCATATTCAGCTAAAACTATTTTATTACTGCCAAATGTGTCAGTTTCGATTATATCTGCTCCAGCTTCAAGATATGAAAAATGGACAGAACGGACAATATCAGGTCTTGAAATAACTAAATATTCATTGCAACCTTCAAGATCAGGACCACCGAAATCTTCTGCTGTAAGATTCTTATCTTGTAATGCAGTCCCTGTCGCTCCATCAATTATGAGGATTCTCTCTTGCATTAATTTGGTTAATTTCTTTGCGATTTCATTCATAGCCTAAAATCAAAATCCTAAATTAAATCAAAAAAATAGAACAATTCTTAAATTCCTATTAAACTATATTATATTCAAATTTTAAGGTTTTAATAAGTTTATTAAGAATCATCGAATAAAAAAATTACTCTGGTGCATAATTAATTAAGAAAAGATATTTTCTTTTTTGAACCTAAAAAAAACATGAGTTAACCAACTTTTTTTCCACACTTATAACAAAATTTAGTATCAACTGGGAGATTCGTACCACAATTATCACAAATGTGTTTATCAGAACTTTCATTCATTGATGAAAGGGTGGATAAATACCCTGGTTCTGTGGAAATTCCAGTTTCAGTATTAAAATTGTTCTGATTTTGATTTGATGGATTAAATTGTTGTTGTGATGATTGTTGATTTGGATTTGGTTGATTTGGCTGTTGATATGGATTAAATTGGTTTGCTTGGTTTTGTTGTTGATATGGATTAAATTGATTTGGCTGTTGATATGGATTAAATTGATTTGGCTGTTGATATGGATTAAATTGATTTGGTTGCTGATAAAGGTTTTGCTGATATGGTGAAAATGGATAATTAAAAGCCATGAAATAATACTTCCCTGTAAAGAAATCATTAACTCTGTTATAAATTTTAATGCTAGCTATAATTTCCATTATAACTCCAGCTAATATTATCAATATCCCTATAATAGCAATATTGTTAGCATTATTTAGGTTATTAACATCAGATATCGTTGCGGTTGCATTATTATTTATAAAATTAGTGAGGACCTCAATAATTAGACCTTCTGAAAATGCATTAATAGCTTGTCCCAAAAACATTATTATACCAAAGTATAAGAATGATTTTATGTGATTAAAATTTTTGTCACTAAAACCTGAATTAAACCATTCTGTAAAATAATATGCAATAATAAAAGTTAAAATACCAGAGAGAAATCCAAGGAAAGTTAATATATACAATTGTTGAACAATAGGCTTTAATTGGGATATTATTTGATCTGTATTCTGTCCATTAACAGCTGATGACGAAATAGGATATATATAGTTATATATTGTAGATATCAAGTCTATTCCTAATCCAAGGATAAATAAATAAGCAACTTTTCTTCCAGTAATTAATTCAGGATATTTTTTACTCATATAAAAGATTCCATAAATAAGAGCTAATGTGCCAGCATCATCAATCAAGGACCATATAAAGCTGTTATAAATGAAATAACCTATAAAGTATAATATTTTACTTATTAGAAAAGCTGAAACCATATTTTTGAATAAACTAAGGTCTTCTCTTTTAAATTGTATAATTGGCTGTTGTTGTCCCACAAACATGCTTTTTCCAACACAAAAATTTTAGGATTTTAAAAAAATTAAATAATGAAATAAAGAAGAATTTATTTGATAAGTTTTGTTATAATAACCAAAATTTATAGTTTTCTTAGAAAATCGTAAAAAAAGATTTTAGAGCTTATTACCACAATTTTGACAAAATTTGATACCTGGTTGTATTTGAGCACCACAATAATTACAAAAATTTTTTTCTGAAGAATTTACTGGAGTCGTATTATTCGCTGGAGCTTGGTTATATGCTGGTTGATCCAATTTATTTGGATTTATTATACCATATTGATTACTGTTCATTTGAGGAGGCTGTTGATAATTAGGCTGATATGGTTGTTGGTAAGGATTTTGATATGCTCCAGGCTGATTAAAAGGTGTTATACCTTGTGCTTTTTCATTAACTCTATTATGGATTTTTACACTTGCCACAATTAATAAAACAAAGGCAACTAACAATAATATTCCACCTAAGCCAGTTGAAGCCAGAGACATATAAAACTGGGGTGTGAAACTTTGCGTTGTTAAGGTTCCTGAGGTCAGATTCATCTGAGGTATTGCTTGAACTAGCATATATTCTCCTATTGAAGCAAATAAGGCTCCTATGAATGATAAAATACCGTAATACCAATATATTTTCGTGGGTTTATATTCTCCAAATGCTAAATTAAACCATTTCGTAAAATAATAAGCTGTTATAAGGATTAAAATGCCAGATAACAACGAAACTGTAACTAAATAAATTAATCTTGGGCTTAACGCATTATAAAGGGAGGTAAATACTTCTTGAGGTGTTCCAGTACTTATGGTAGGAGTTGGATATAAATAATTAAATAATGATGAAGCAAAACTTAAAATGACACTAATCACAAACAAAATTCCAACTCTGAGCCCGGATGTCAGTTTAGGATTTTTTCGAGCTAATGAAATAATTCCTATAGCTAAAATAACTGTCCCGCCATCACTAACAATAGCTTCAACCAAAGCTAGGGATTTAAAAAAATCAAGAACAAAGGCGAAGATTTTAGTTAAAAGAAAAATCCAAACAATTGTATTGAATGAATTTAAATCATTTTGATCGATTTGAATCGATTCTTTTGGACTATTATACATAAATAAGACTTCTTTTCAAATTATTATCAATTTTAAGATGTTTTTACACTTGTTTTTTGAAGTAAAGGTTTGTTTAAAAATGATTTGTATTCGGAAATTTTGATAAATTCAAGATATTTTCTATTCTCATTTGCTTAATTGATAAGTCAGATTAAATGTTTTTGAAAGAGATCCTTCCTCTACCCATTTAACCATTTGAAAAGAAAAAAAGCGTTTTGAAAATTCGTACTGTTAATTTTACTTCTTCCTAAATTTACTTTTGAATGAATTGAAAAAGCTTTTATAAAGAAGCAAAATGATTTTATATTAACTATTTTAAAGTTAATAATTTAAAGAGTCCTGTTTATGGAAAATTCTGAAAAAATTACATTTATTAAATCTCTTGGAATAAAAACGCTTCTTATTGTCAATAATGATGGAATACCCATTTTTACTTTCCATTTTTCAGAAGATTCCCTACTAAAACGAAATATCCTTATATTAAGTTCTTTTTTTTCTGCTTTTAATAGCTTTGCGGAAGCATTATTACTCTCGTATTTGAGTGATTTTAGCATTCGAGACCAAAGAATTTTTTATAAATATTATAGTGATTTTTTTTATATAGTCGGTATTGATTCATCCAAATATTCTAATAAATCATTTTATGATATGCGTGAACTTATTGATATTATTCTATGGCAATTGAGCCAAGAATTTGCTTATCTTTTTGATAACCAACTAAAAGAACTGAAATCATTTGAATTGAATGATTATATTTCCAAAAATCTTTCGTATCTTCTTGTTGATCATATGTATAATGGATGCATTGATTGGGTGGAAAATGCTAAAACAAGCTCCATAATTGAAACTAACATCACTGTTCCTGATATGACTGTTATTTTACCTTCAGAAATGTCTCAAAAATATGGTCTAGACGCTGCTTACGTATTGCGTGGAGATATTGTCGTTTTTCAACAGGTTTACAATCAATCCATTACTATTAATGGTGATTTGTTATCCAGCCTCTTCCGAGCCATTCAATCTTTTTCTTCAACCCAATTTGGGATGGTCTTGAGAGAAATAGGCTTATTTAACCAAAGATTATTTTATAAACAATTCAAAAAAGAAATATACCTCTTTTTAATAAACGATTTGTTATTCTATAAACATTCGATAACTGATACTGAAAATATTATTTTTTCAATGATTGATGCAATGGTACCAAAATTGAAATCAAATATAAAAGAAGAAGACAAAGAAAAGAAAGAGGAAGATATATTTAAAAAAGTTTTAGATTTTGAAATCTAATTTGTTTTCTTTTTTCGTTTAAAAAAAGGAATTAATACAAAGACAGCTAAAATACTTAAAACATTCATTGGTAGACTCGTGGAAGTAATAATACTATAACTCAAAACCACTGATTGATACACATCATTTCCTATCAATCCATAATATCTGGAGCAGAAGAATTATCTAAAGGAAGATAAAACCTTCTGCAGCAACGGCTAGGCTAGTTGTTGCTAAGAATGTTAATGACCAAATTACAAAATTTACTATAAAGAACTTTTTAGATTATTCATATTAAAAACCTTAAAATTATTAGAATTCCTGATTAAAAAGTTTTTTACCTTTAAAATTTTATGTAAATTAATTTAATACTTCTAAAACCAAAAACTAAAGAAAAAAGATAATTTTGTAAAATAAAGAAACTAAAATAATTAAATTTAATTTTTTTACTAATTTTTGACCATTTTTCTGTCAAATTCATTGATTCATTTATTTCTTTTTCTTTTCATCGGGTTTTTTTGTTGGAATCTTTCCTTCCATCATCTTAGCCCGCTCTTCAACATCCATTTCACTAACCTTTTTGTTTGCCAATATTTCTTTTTTCAAATCAGCATCAATTTTTTTTCGTTCATCAGACATTTTAATCACCTTATATTATAATCAAAAATATTTTCAATTTATAAAAATTAATTCAAATCCATTCAAATTTTTGTTGTTAAAAAATATTTCTAATTTTCGAAATATTATTTATAAGATTTTGGCTTTTTCGGATTCATTGTCAATGAACTTTAATAAAGAAGAGCTTTGTTTGGTCTTTAGAAGGGTTATTTTCCCTTTTGAAGTTAAAATTAGTTCAAATTCTCCTTTATATAAACGAATAGTAACTCCATCTAATAAAACTTTATTCATGGCAAACCTGTATTTAAAATAATTTATAGGAATTGGTCCGAACAGTTTTAAAGGCAAAACTCCTGTTTTATCATAAAAAAGAAAATCGCTAATCAAATAATTCTTATTATATTTATCGCTATGAATAGTTCGTTGACCGGTATATTCTAAATATCCTTTCATTTGTAAATTATCTTTATTGATTAGATATTTAGCATATTCAATGGTTGCAAAAATTGGATAATTTGTATTATTTAAAGATTCTGCTTGAAATGAAGAATTTTTATCATTTATTTGTCTGGATTCTTTCTTGGTGTCATAATCACAGTAGCATTGTGAACAGGACGGGCAAGTATATTGGCCACAAGTTTCACAATAAAGTTTTTCCAGCTTTGCGAATTTAGCTCCGCAATTTTTACAGGTGTACAAATTCGACATTTTTTTGTCGCCATTGAAAGTAATCGTATTACTACAATAATATAGTCGCCAGTATTACTTAAGTCACAATATTTGTACGAGCTATATATATAGATTTGGATACTATCTAAAATTTTAGTGGTGAGGTAGAAGAGATAAAAACCTTTTTTTACGAAATGAATTGGAAAAGACTTAATTTTAGGTAAAAGCACTTTGTTTTATTAACATTGAGTTTTAAAAATAGAAAATCGGAAATTGATTTGGAATTTTTAAAAAGGGAATAAAATAAAGAAATAGTTGCATATATTTTATAAAATGAAATCAGAAACAAATATAAGGGATAATCAATGCTAAGTAAAATATTATAAGCTAAACAATAGGTAGTTTGGAATAAATGGATACTAAGAAATTCAAAAGCTGGATTCCCGAACAGTTAGAAAAAATCTATTCAAAAAGATCTGTTCAGTTACTACGATATATAATATACGATTTGATAATGGACAGGTTTGACTGGTATAGCAGTAATACCATCCTTATATTGAGTCGAAAATGGGATTACGAAATCAAGTTCTTTCTGGTCTATAAACATATTTGGATAAAAGAAAAAATTAATTTTTAGGTAGGATTAATATTTATTGTATTTG
>DAHXPE010000285.1 GCA_027364495.1 Candidatus Heimdallarchaeota archaeon
TAAATAATTTCTCATTATAAATATACACAGTTATTCGTTGAATCTATTTTATGGAATCTCTTTTAGATAAAATTGTTGAAATAGCTTATAAAGCTGGATCTATCGCACTGACATATCAGAAAAATGGTTTTAAATCTTATAAAAAGGGGCTAAATGACATTGTAACAGAAGCTGATTTGAAAGTAAATGCGTTTTTAAAAAAAGAATTATTAAATCTTTTACCAGAAGCTGGATGGCTTAGTGAAGAGTCTGTTGATAATAAAGAACGATTAAATAAAAAAATGGTTTGGATTGTTGACCCTATTGACGGTACTTTACAATTTGCTAAAGGCACAGATCAATGGGTAATATCAATAGCTCTTATTGAAGATAAAAAACCAATTATGGGTGTTATTTATAATCCTAGAAAAGACCAGATGTTTTTTGCTGAAAGATGTTTAGGAGCCTTTTTAAACGATTTCAGAATTGAAAATCACTATATTGAAAGAAAAAAACAAATTATATTGACTACTAAATCAAAAAAGAACTTCTTTCGTATGTTCCAATACGGTTTGCAGAAACTTTTTCACATTGAGCAAGTAGGTTCTTTAGCTTATATATTGGCATTAACCAGTATAGGGTATGCTAGTTCTTGTGTCACCTTTAAGCCCGCTAATGAGTGGGACATTGCTGCAGGTGTTTTAATACTTAAAGAGGCTGGTTGCTCGTTTAAAATACTGGGTAATGACGATTTTGTTTTAAATAAAGAAAATGTTTACTTTAAGAAAGGATTTTTTGGAGCCAATAAAACAACTTTTCAAATTCTGAATAAAAGGTTAACAAAAAATTAAGCTAAAATAGGAACGACTGGTTATAGTGCCTTTAAAAGATATGCTCTTAATTAAAATTAGTAATTTTACCCAAAAAAGATTAAACATCAAAAAAACTCCTAAAAAATGGAATACAATCGCTTTTAACTCGTCCGATAATCAAAATGAATCATCGAATGAATTACATTTCATAAACCCAATTGAACAGAAATTAAGAACTGGATTTATAAGAAACTCAATTTTCAAAATATTTTATTCTACAAACAAAAATTTGGCGACAAATTATGAAAATTTTTCTTGGACAGTCAAAGAATTAGATTCGAATTCTACCAAAATACCATGGCAAGAAAATCAAGGTCAATTCAAAGCAGAAACGACATTACAAGGAGGAAAAAAATTAAAAATAGCATTTGACCAATCCAAAACATTTTTTTTAACATCTTTAAATGATGAAGTAGTTTTTAGCTTAAGTATTAAAGAAAATAAAGCTAAAAAATGGCTTTTTTTTAATATTGAATTTATTAATCCTGATTATAATATTTTTGGTCTAGGTGAGCAAACAGAACCGATGGATAAAAAAGGAAAGGAAATTATTTTTTGGAATACGGATAATCCTACTTATAGAATGGGTTCCACACCTTTATACCAAAGCTGGCCAATAACGCTAGTTCAACAAAACGGTTTTTTTTATACTTTCATCTGTGACAACCCTGCTTTTTCTAAACTTGACATGCAACACCAAAAGGAAATAAAATATTTTGTCCATGACCTGCAATTAAATTTTTATATTTTTTGGGGATCAAATTTAAAGGATATCATGGAACAATTGGCATTTCTTTTTGGTACCACATATCCCCTTCCTAAATGGGCTCTAGGATATCAACAAAGTCGTTATTCTTATACTCCATCTAATCGTGTTCGTGAAATAGCAAAATCATTTAGAGATAAATGTATTCCATGTGATGTTATTTATTTAGATATTCATTACATGGACAATTTCAAATGTTTTACCTTTGGAAATGAATTTACTGATTATAAACAGCTAATTGACGAATTACATGAGTTAGGTTTCAAGGTTGTTCCCATTATTGATCCAGGTATCAAAATTGAACAAGGTTATCCCGTTTATGATGAAGGAATCAAAAATAATTTTTTCTTAAAAGACCGCAAGAATAATCTTATAACAATAAAAGTTTGGCCTGGTGATTGTCATTTTCCTGACTTCCTTAATAAAGATGTTCAAAATTGGTGGTCAAGCCTTGTTCAACGTTTTGTCGATCAGGCCGGTATTGATGGCATCTGGTGTGATATGAATGAGCCTTCTACATTTGATAAACGACGAACATTGCAACCTGATGCTCAACATCATTTTAAGGAAAAAAATTGGACCTTAGAGCATGAAAAAATCCATAATATTTTTGGTTTTTTTATGACAAAAGCTACGGTTGAAGGTTTACTTTATAAATCGAATAATCCTTTCGTTTTGACTCGTTCATCATATTTAGGAGGGCAAAAATATGCTTCAGCTTGGACAGGTGACAATCATTCAGACTGGGCTCATTTAAAGAATTCTATCCCATCCATTCTTTCCTTAGGACTATCAGGTCAACCTGTTGTTGGATCCGATATTGGTGGCTTTACTGGTATTCCAGATCCTAAATTGTATGAACGTTGGATAATCCAGGGCGCTTTTTATCCTTTTTCAAGAACTCATACTGCTATAGGCACACCAGACCAAGAACCTTGGTCTTTTGGAGAAAATATTGAAAATATTGCTAAAGCTACAATTAAATTGCGTTATAAGCTTATTCCCTATTATTACTCGTTACTTTACGAAGCTTTCGTCAAAGGGTATCCCATCATGAGACCAATCTTTTTTAATGAGATTAATAGGTTTACTTTGGATAAAATTTATTATGAAAGCGAGTTTTTACTAGGGGATTTTCTTCTCTTTGCTCCATACATGACTAAATCAAATAAACGAGATGTATACTTACCTCCTGGAGAATGGTATTCTTGGTGGAAAAAGGAAGAATTATTTGTGGGTGATAGTATCTATCCTATCGATGAAGAAGATAATGAAATTATACCAATTTTTCTTAGTGACCATGCAATCATTCCTATGAGTTTTGAAAATCTTAATTTTGTACCTAAAAACTCCTGAACGAGTACCTGTTGAACAGCGAAGATTGATTT
>DAHXPE010000286.1 GCA_027364495.1 Candidatus Heimdallarchaeota archaeon
AGTACTGGATTACAAAAGGGACCTAAAGAATTAGAAGAGACATTTAAGAATTTAAACACTAACGATCAAATAGCTGAACTTGAATCAGAACAGATTGCTATATCAGAGCTCATGACTGGACATCTTGATGGTTAATGGTTGTTCCTTCACCTCTTACCGCAACGTTAATTTCTTCACGCGTGCTTTTTTTGAAATTTTGAAAATCTGGTACATTCTGTGTTTGAGAAGGTTGTGTAGGTGTTTGCGTTTGGCTTTGCACAGGAGTAGCTGGCTGTGAATAGCTGGTTTGATTATAAGAATAAGATTGAGAAGAAGCACCTTTTGGAGGGGAACGTTTCAAAAGTGAAATTAATTGCAAAAGAACTTGATAACCGTGAAATTCAGGTCTCCAGCGATCTAAGATATCTAAATTAATAGTTCCATCGCGAGCTAGATTAGGATGATTCATAGGTGTTAAAGCTTTAATGATAGGTCGTTGAGTGGGATAACCATGGGGAAAAACAAATTCAAATTCATAATCAGAGCCATTACCAGCCTTGATTTTGCCTCTCCAGATACGTAGGGATTCTCCCATATTAAAACCTTGCACATTTGAAAAAATCAGCTGTGCCTCACGAGCCAAGGCTGACTCATCATCCATTCGATCCATTGGATATCATCTTAACATTATACAGTTTAAGGTATAATAAAAAATACTGTCTTTTTTATTAATAAACCATTCATTTATGGCGTATTTCAAAGCATTTTCTTTTTGCTTATTACTATTGGAAAATTTCTTGTCTTTAATTAGTATTAGAATTCTCTTTTTTGAATTTATGCAATTAATCAATTATTAATCAATAATTGATTTTGATGAATTTTCTAGAAAATTTGTAATATATCGAATTATACTTTCAAATAGCTCATTATTTGTGTTTTGTGTTGGTAAATTACAACCAGCTGCTGTTGGATGTCCTGATCCTGTGCCTGAATATTTTTCTGCTATGTAATTAGCTAATACTCCACAATGTATATTTGTTTCTAAAAAAAATTTTTTTGTCGATCTGAAACTAATTCTAACTTCTTGTTTGCCTCTATTCACAACCGCTGCTATGTCCGAACCCAAAAACTGTAATGCTCTGGCGGCACTCGATTCAAAACTTGAAACAAAAGACAAACTCAGAAGATATTTTTCTTGTAAAACAACTAGTTTATTTCTTTGCCCAGCCTTCAAATTAGCTGTTCGTTCCGAGTAATCTTTTTCGTTATCCAGATAGGGTAAATAATCCTCTATTGTACCACCTATGGCTGTAAGTATCTCTGCAGTATGAGTTAATACTTTTACATCCGCTAGTACCAATCTCTTGGTATCATAGAGTATTCCAACAAGATTTATAATTAGAATATTTTTTGGAGGAAATGCAATTCCACTTATTTTCAAGAGATTAAATGTTAATTCACTTGCTGAGTTATAAGAATTATCTAATAATTCATTATTCGTTCCAATTTCTGTGCCAGGAGATGATAAATGATGATCTAGTATGATTCGATTTGAGCAACGTTTCCAGCTTTCCAATGGATCAGATGTATTAAATATAAGTGCTAGATCTGTTATGTTCGGTTGATTGGTATCAACTAAAATAATTGTGCAAGTTTCAGGTTGATAAGTCGTTAAAGGTTCTTTTTTTACCATGGTATCAAAACCACAATCTAAAAGGATTTTTTCAGATTGCTTGGACATGGTTGGTATCACAATTTCGATTCTTGCATTACTAATTGCTGTACAGATATAAGAGAGAAGAATTGCTGATCCTAAAGCATCTGGGTCAGCCTGTTTATGGCTTGTTATAACAATCGTTGAGGTTGTTTTTTCTAAAAATGATTTGAACTTTGTAAAAAAAATAGTATGGATTTCATTGTTCGTTGACGAATGCATTCCTGAACCAATCAAATATTATAATGTATTTATTCCAAAAGTAAAAGAAGTTAAGAAGTAAACCCCCATGGTACTTTAAATAAATAGTTATTTAATTGTTTTGTTTAAACTCTACGGCCTCTACGACCACCGCGAGGTCTAATAGAATCATGTGGTATAGGAGTTATATCTTCAATTCG
>DAHXPE010000294.1 GCA_027364495.1 Candidatus Heimdallarchaeota archaeon
TGAACATATCCTAATTCAACAAGATGATTTAAGTGCTGATTTTCTCTAGATCGAGATCTATTAGTAATAATAGCAATATCCTGAGCACTAGATTTTCCTCCTTTACTCAATATAGCTTTTATTGTAGGGACGAGGTTACTATCAATTTCAGAAACTATATTTATTATTTCCATCACATCAAGAAATGATTCCTTTTTCACTTCATCTATTTCGTATGCATCTGCCGTTTGGCTAGAATTACTTCGTAATAGTAGTTCTATACGTTGGAGTGATTTGAGAATTTCTTCTAATAATGCTGTTGTTCTATCTGTAGCCAAGCTTTATTCACATTAATTAACAAGGGTTATAATTTATTATTTAAATAAGTTAATGAATTTTATAAGTTAACCAATATTTTTCTATTTTTAAAATTTTTTTACTAATTAAAGTAAATGAAACCAATAAGGAACTTGAACTTTGAAATCATACCTTAATCTTGTCAAAGAGACATTAGAACAAGGTGTAACGGAACAAACTCGAACTGGGGTAAAAGCTCTTAGCATCTTTGGTAAATCAATTGAACATGATTTGAATAAAAATAATTTCCCTTTATTGACAACAAAGTTTGTTTCACTTCGTCTTATTGCTTCAGAATTAGAATTTTTCATAAAGGGGATAACTGATAAACGATGGTTACAAGCAAGAAATAATCATATTTGGGATGACTGGGCTAATCCAGCCATTATTAATAAAAAATATTCTTTCGAAAAAAAGGATTGGGAAAATACCTTAAATGATTTGTATAAAGAATATCTGATTGATAAAGCAATTATTGATACTCCTCGCCTTCAAACTCTTTTTTCAGGGTTGTATCCCTATTTCATTTTGGAAAATGATATCTGGAAGCAAAAAAAAGAGCTTAATGATTCTGAATTCGTGTCTGTTAAAAGCATTCTTCAAAAAGTGGCTCAATACATAGAACGTGATTTAGGTCCTATTTATGGATTTCAATGGAGACATTTTGGAGCTGACTATTCGACCTATGACTCTAATTATGACGCCAAAGGTTTCGATCAATTAAAATTTATTATTGAAACCCTAGAAAACGAACCTACAAGCAGAAGAATGATTCTTTCAGCTTGGAATCCTTCAGTTAAGAATCAAATGGCTTTAGAACCATGCCATTATTCTTTACAAGTAAATACAGCTAACAAAAAATTAAATATTCTTTGGTCTCAACGAAGTGTCGATTTGATGCTAGGTTTACCATTTAACATAGCAAGCTATGCTCTTTTGTTAAAATTGCTAGGAGCTCAATCAAATTTTGAAGACGGAAAAATTGTTGGTCAACTGGGAAATGTCCATATTTATGAAACTCATAAGAAAGGAGCATTGGAGCAGATTACACGTGAACCGAAATCTTTGCCAATTCTTTCCTTGGGTAATTTTACAGATATTTTTAATTGGAATTCAAATGATATAATTTTAGAAAATTATGAACATTACCCCTCCATTAAATTCCCAATAGCTGTTTAAATTATCCTTGTTTAAAAAATTTATTCTTTTTTTCAAAAGAAAAGCAATAAGTTTAAGCATTTGTTCTGGAAAATCACGGTGTATAGGGAAAAAGGAAATTGGTTGAGCAAATAATAGTTGACTATCAATGGTTGATGAAATAGAGGCTACACTTATTTCAAATGGTGCAGACGTTTCAAGTTCACCTTCAACAGCAATGGCTATTCTACTTTTTGTTTTTTCATCTTTAATAGCAGATAATACTTCCTTCAGAAAATTGATATTTGGATTATCTGGTGTAATTCCTTTAGTTGTAGATCTAAAGGTAAATATTATACCATCGCTATTAGAAAGCTCTTTTCGTTTTTTACTGACTTCATCAGCTGGAATTAAAGATGCTTGAATTTTTCCTTCAGCTAATTGTAGTAAACCTTTCTGTTCATATTTCTTTATCTGATCAGCTAACAGTGAAAGAATTGATTCAACAGTTATGGGAAAATCTCCCGTTATTGGATCAATAACAATTGTCCATTTTAACCTGTCTTTAAGGGTATTAAGATTGGTTCTAATTTCAGCTTTAGTAACTGCGTTGTCTATTCTTTTTCTAATTATTATTTTACTTTCTGTTCGTTCGATACTAGTTTCATTATAAACATACTGTAATGTTTCTCTTATACCATCAAGAAACTTATTATCAATTGAACTAATGTCTTTAGATGTTTTCACAAATTTCCAGAGAGCAGCTTCAATGTAATTGCGTAGAAAGTTCATCGCTTCATTTTCATCTTTCTTAAAAAAGAGTGCTAAAATGCAATATGCTTTTCCTTCAAGTCTTTCATCTGAAAGTGTGTTATCATTTACCTCGAAAGCAAACAAGTAACTTAATGAATCATAAAACCCATGAACAGGTAAAGGACCAAATAATCCAGTAAATTTCTCAGAAGATTGTCCTAATATGCTCATAAAATAAGCACCATACCTTAACAAAAAGGTTTCTTGCTCCATTTCATCAGTAAACATCTCTCCTAAAGAAACAGTAACAGCTTTGGGTCCATAATCGCTTAATTCAGTAACGAATAATTTGATATCGAGAAGATTACCTTCCAAGTTTTTGCACCAAAATTATAAATATTACAAAGTATATTTTAATTATTTTTTATCTATTAAGTGAGGAAATTTATTGTTAATTATTAAATTTTCGAAATTAAAAAATATTTATTATATTTGATCAGATTCAATAGAAAAAGATGTAAATTTCCTAGAATCATTAGGCCCAGACAAGATCTCATCCGAAACTATCTCAACACCTTGTACCGAAGCATGAGGAGGACCATTATGGCACCATTCAATAGCTTTTTTAATTTTTTCGATATCTCCCTCAAAAACAGCTTCAACAGAACCATTAAATCTGTTTCGAACAAAACCAGTAAGGTTAAGACTACTTGCGAGCTCAAAGGTATATTTTCTAAAAAATACCCCTTGAACACGACCATAAATAAGAATATGAATTCGTTGAAGAGTCATCGACAAGGAAAAAAGGTATAAAGATGAATTTTATTTATATTGATGACCAGATTGTAATAAACGATCTGTAATAACATCTTGACTGGATATCTCAAGATTACAGCCTATTCCAATTCGTTTTCCTCCATTTAGGAGAAAACCAGATTTACATATTCCTTGGGCTTGTCTCTGTGAGGTTCGTCTATCAATTAAGGTAGTTTCTGGTGTAAAAGTAAGAATTGCTTTTTTTGTTTCATCATTTAATTCTAAGACTGCAATCGCACCGGTCGTATCGTTTTTCTCAGGTTCAACAAAAATTTTGTCTTTATATAGCAATTTTGTTACTGACATGATTTTATCATCTTTATAAAGCCAATTATTAATTAGATTATCTGTATACTAAAATTTTGAATGTATTATAAATAATTTTTTCAATTATTATTTAATCCAAGGATTTAATTAAGTAATTATGATGAATTTAATTATTCTAAATATACTTTAGTATTTAATCAAACAAAGTATCCAAAGAAAAATTTTAAAACTTTGGAAATTTTTTATTAATGTTATTTTAATCCTTTTTAAGCATAAATGTTTGTTCGCATTGATCATGGCCAAAAAAAAAGAAATAACCTTTTATTTAGACGATGTACTTTATACCTATATCAATGGATCATTAGAAATCATTCTAATTGGACGTACTCTAGATACTTTTCGTAGAATACACGTTTTTATTGATGATTTTAAACCATACCTTTATATTAAAAACAGCAATAATTTTAGTAATTCTGTTTTGAATTTGATTCAATCTGATGAAGTAATTACTAAATGGTTAGTAGACACTAATTTTTTAAAACTAACAAAATTTTTGTATTTACGATATGAAAAACGTTCTGTTCTCAAATTGACTGGTTCAGAACCTTTTAAAGTTCCTGATATCAAAGAACGACTTTCAAAAAAACAAATTGAGTGTTTCGAATATGACATTCCTTTTGTTCATAGATATTTAATTGATAGCAAAATTTATTGTGGATTTTTATATACCATTCTAATTGATGAATATAGTTCTTCGCTAAATACGGCAATTGATGTCCATACTTCAACTTCACAATTACAACAAACTATGGAATCAACCCATCAAATGCCTTTTCTCATAGCAGCGATTGATATAGAAACTGGAAATGATGAAAGTATTAGTTTTCAAGAATTAGAATCAAAAAAAGAATTTATGATAATTGCTATTTCTATATGTTTTGGTTATTATACTGAGAGCTCAATTCTAAACTTTAGCGTTAAATCTTTTGTTTTATCTCAAGATCTCAATGAAGAAAAATTATTAATCAATTTTTTGGAATTTATGCGAAATTTAGATCCAGATTGCATTATTACTTATAATGGGGACAATTTTGATTTCCCTTATTTAGAATATCGTCTCAAATTGTACAATCTAGAGCTAAATATCGGTTTTTCAAATCAAAAAATTTCCCAATCAAAAATTGATGGAAAATATCGCCTTTTTGGAAAAGCTGTAGTCGATTTATATCCTAAGACTTGGTATATTCATACCAAATCAGGTAAGAAGCGATTAATTGATATAGCTGAACATTTTTTTTCTTCTGAAAAAGACAAAATATTAAAATTAGACATTTCTAAGCTACCAGGTTCATTATTTAAAGAAGGAAATCTAAAATTATTACAAGAATATGTTGAGCAAGATGTAAAAATCACATTTGAATTATTCCATAAACTATTTGCAGGTGAAATGGCTCTTGTAAAAATCAATGGAGCTCCTTATTCTGATGTGCTACTACAGACACAAAGAGTAAATGGTGAATTTCTATTAATGAGAATACTGGCAGAGAGCAACATTATTATACCACCTAAGCCAAAGAAAGCTGAAATACAAGCACATAAACAAAAGCGAAAAGAACATCCACACACGGGAGGTCAAGTGATAACACCAAAAAAAGCAACTGCCGAGAACGTCATAATTGCAGATTTTGTTTCAATGTACCCAACTTTGATCAGTGGTTACAATATTGGCTCGGAAACTTTCCTTTCAGATTCAAAATTTTCTTTAGAACCAAGATCAACTTTAGCTTTACTTCAAGATCGTGTTATATCTCAACGGTTGAAAATAAAAAAGCAACTTCGGGAAGAAAATTACACTTCCTTAAATGAAAAAAATTCTCTCCAAAATCAACAAAAAGCATTAAAATTAGTTGCCAATTCAATGTATGGCGCAACTTTATATGTATCCGGTAGGTTTTTCGATATTGAAGTCTGTAATTCCATAACATCAATGGCAAGAACATTAATGAATAATATATTTGAACTAACACAAAACTTTGGTAAAGAAAACAATTTAGAGATCGAGGTAATATATTCAGATACAGATTCCGTATTTATAAGATTACAATCCGCGAATAACAAATTTGATAATGATACTGATCTTTTAGAATGGCTTAAAGAACAACAAAAAATTCTGTTACACCATATTAACGAAAATGTACCTAGAGGAATGGATTTGGTTCTAGAAGATATAGCAAAACGAATTTTATTTCAAAAAATGTCTGAAAAAGATGGTGAACTTCGTAAAAAAGCGTATGCCTATTATTCATTACTATCAAATCAACTCAATATCAAAGGATTTGAAGCAATAAGATCTGATTTATCATTTATAACAAAGAAAACTCAAGAAGAATTATTTTACATTCTATTAAAACATGACCATCCTGAAAGAAATGCTGTGAGCTTTTTAAGAAAAATAATTCGTTATATTTATTCAGAAAATGAAGATTTGCTGCTCGACAAAGTTCTTTTTTCTGGGATAATTCGTAGATCGCCTGCTAATTATAAATCAATGACTCCTGCCGTCGGAGCATTTATGGATTATTGTAAGGTCAATGGCTTTGACCCAAATGTCTATTATACAGAGTTTCCTAGATTTCCCTATGCCATTACTCAAGGAAAAAAAACAGAACCATTATTCAAAAGAGCTAAGCATACTAGTATCATTAAAAAATTTAAATTAAAATTAGATCGAGAGTTTTATGTACAAGAAATTATTCGAATTGCTGAAAGATTTGAACTTCCTGATCCCTTGAACAAGCAAACATCTCTGTTAGATTTCATTTAATCTTTATTTGACTCCAAATTTACCTCATTCTCAAAAAAATTGTATTTTATGCATGGAAAGAAACATTGAGGTTATCATTTGAAAAGCTTCATCAACATTCTCACCAGTTTTTGCTGAGGTTTCTAAAAACTTAATTGAATCAGGTAAATTATACTTTTCTTGAATTTTTTTAACAAAATTTTCCCCTTCAGACTTGGTAATACAATCAATTTCATTGCGTAAATCGATTTTATTAGCAACAATTATTAACGGAATATTTATTCCTTTACCATTTGAATTGAAAAATTCTTCTATCCAGTTCGATAAACTTGCGTGAGATTTCCTTTCGGAAACATCATAAAGAATTAAACCAGCTTGTGCACCCATATAAAATGATTTACGTATTTGGTTAAAACGTGGTTGACCTGCTATATCCCAAATTTGATAACGAAGTTCAATATCATTAAATTTAATAGATTTAATGCTAAAATCTGCACCTAAGGTCTCAAGGTATTCAGTTGGAAAACCCATTCCTAAATATTTTTTTCTTAAACTTGTCTTACCAACCCGGCCATCACCGAGAAGAACCAATTTCAAATGAATGGTATTTTCCGGCAAAGGTGAATCAGACATAGACAAATTAGTCCTAAAATTTTATTGTTTAAATTTGGTAACTAGTTTTTGTTCTAAATTAGAAGCAATACAATTTATGTTAAGAAATTTTTTACGCATATTTAATCATTAATTTATATATCATATAAAGACGAAAACTTATAATTATTTAGAATCATGTTAAGAAAGTATTTTATTATAAAAAAGGATGGTTTTAAAGAGAAAGATGGTCTTTTGAAATAAATTCTAATTCCTCTCTTTCCATAATCATGACATCAGTTCTCTGAGCAAGGTGCTTTGCTTGAACTGAAAATTTATTTGAAATTATTAATGTTTTAACATTGAGATCTTTACTAATGTTTTCAAACTTGTTGATAATATTTGTGCCTAAAGATCTGTTTTGATCAACGATTTTAACAGCTAACTTAGAAGGCCCTTCTTCATTTTCTTTTTTTAACTTTGATTCAACCATAAAATCAATTTTATAATCTTCACCGGATTTGCCTTCCAAAATACAATTCTTTTTAACCATAAATGGACTCTCGTTTAACCATCTCATCGCAAGCTCAGTTAAATCTTTTTCATCAGTCATTGGCGAAACCAACATTAATAACTATATTAGTGAGTAATCCGACAAAATATTTTAAAGTAAAGTGATACCCCATTAATATTTTTTCTAACTAACAGCTGAAAAAAGTCGGTTAATTTTGATTAAAAAGATCCGTTAAAGAATCAAGTACATAAAAATATTGAAAATTTGGATATTTATTCAATTCTTCTTTTCCAAAACCAGTTTTAACTAAGATTGGACTAATATTTGCATTTACTGCAAAATACAAATCAGTTATTACTCTATCACCAATCATTAGTGTCCTTTCAGGTTTTAAATCAAATCTTTCCAGCATTATTGTAGCCATTAAAGGATCAGGTTTCCCACAAATTTTTTCAGGACCATAGCCAAGAGCGGATTGTAAAGCTCCAATCATACTTCCAGCACCTGGAAAAAATCCATCAGGAGTTGGAAATTGGGGATCAGGATTTGTTCCAATAAAATCTGCCCCTTTTAGACAATATTTTAATCCTATTGAAAGCTTTTGATAGGTAAAAGATCTATCCATACCAACAATAACCGCATCAACATTTTCTTGCGTACCAGAATCTGGAAGAACATTAAAACCAGCTTTTCTAAAAGTATCTTTTAATCCTTCTTCTCCTAAAACATAAATACTCTTAGTTTTGTAATTTTTATGTTCAACATAGTTTAATGTGACCAAGGAAGAAGTCATTATTTGTTCTTCGGAGACAGGTAAATCAAAAGATAAAAATTTTTTTTGATAATCTGCTACAGATTGCGTAGAATTATTTGATAAAAATGCAATTTGCTTGTGAGTTTCAATTAAGTAAGTTATAAGAGCCTTAGCACCAGGTAGTAAATCATTCCCTTCCCAAATAACACCGTCACAATCAAAAAAAAATCCATCGAAATTCAAAAATTTGTTTTTAATTTGCAAAATGCTTAATCCTTATTAGAATGTCAATTTTGGGTTAAAAAACTGATCCTTATTTCATTTTTTTTAGTAGTTTTTTTAATCCGTAATTAACACCTTCATTTATCAATAATTTATTTTCTTCCCAGTTAATTTGCAAGTGTGGAATATTTAGATCAATTAACCACTTTTCTAATTCAGTTACCGAATTAAAATCTAAAAGACTAGCGAGACGGCTTAATTCAATGCTGCTATGAGACATTTTGATAATTCTATAAAGTTTGCCTAACTTTACCGCCTCTGGTGATGAAGCTTCTTGAATAATCGAATCAATTTCAGAATCTGCTATTGTATCAGCATATAAATTTGATTCAGATGCTTCATTGGTAGTAATTTTTCTACCAGCTTGAATTTTTATTCTGGATTTGTTTTTTTTCTTAAAATCTTTTTTAATAAGAGAAGAAGACTTTGAAAATGGTATGGGTAACAAATTACTGTCAATTAAAGCTGAATCAGAACTTGTAGAGGTTAATAAATTAATTGTCTTACCAGATGAATTTCGAGCAAGTAAAAACCGATCGGGATTTGATAGTACTGAATCAATTTTAGAATCTAATAGTTTGAAAGCTGAATTAATTTGTGGAGACTGATTTTGGATTTTTAATCTGGCATCTTCTATTTCTTTGCGATCACCATCTAATATTTGGAAACCCATTAAATTCACAAGTTCTGAATTTCCAGCTTCAATGACATTTATTCCAGGTAAATTGACCAATTGATATTCTGGTGTTTCAATGACTTTTATAAAAGGCATGTTAACTACGGTATGACCCTGTGATTCAAGAACTTTTATGCCAAATACTCTAACGAATGTTGTTTCATCATTTTCGATAACTGTTATACCAGGTAGTCTGACAACTGTTCCTTTTTTTGTATCAGATACAAAATATTTTCCTTGTCTAAAATTATCGGCCATTCCCTGAAATCTTTGAGTTATCATTTTTGAATTGGTCATATTTTTAAATTCGCTCAATGAAGATTCAGCTAATGCTAATAACTTTTCTTTTGATTCAATACCTTTAAGGGTTAATGCCTTTATAGTTTCATCTGATGGTTTAATTGCCTCAAGAGATAAATTAGCTTTATTCCAAACATCTTTGGGAATCATTACAGTAGTAGCCAATTCTTCTAAGGAGTTTTTGATTTTGGTGCCTTGTTCAGTAATGTTTTCAATATCGCTTTCCCCAACAAAAATAACTGCAGTACCGTCTGGTGTTTCTTTGACAGGAATAGCAATTGAATTCTTTTTTGCAATAAACTTAGTTTTTTCTTTATCAATAAGAGGGAAATCTTCTTTAAGCTTGAAAAATTGCTGACTTTCTGGTTTTAACGAAACATTCTCCATAGAATTTTTGAAATTAGTAAGCTTTTCTGGTAATAGAGCGAATGATTTTTCTGATAGATCATTTGAAAGTTTTGAAAATGAAGAATCAAATTTTCCTCTATTCTCAAAAAGTGAAAGAATTAAGGTAATTATACCTATTACAAAAAGAACCGTGGCTGCATCTGTCCAATATTTAACAGTTACAAGTGTTTTGTTTTGAGGTGTAAAAATTGGCAATATTTTTAAGTAAAAAAGTAAGATTATGCTTACTTTTAATATAGCATCTCTTAAACGTTCAAATCTTGTCTGTGAAACCAAAAAAAGTTCTTGTGCAAATAGTTTAGTTAGATCTTTTCCCTCAGGTCCTTGAGAGGATATGATGAGTAATAATGAAGCAATTATTAATAATATATCCTGACTATTAGGAAATTTATCTGCCTGAGTAACTAAATTAGGAACCCAATCAATTAAACCAAAAAAAACATATAAAAAAATACTATAACTAATACCTTTGGCAATCTGAAAGAAAAAATCTGAATAATTTTCAGCAACTTTCTTTTTAGAACTTGGTTTTAATAATTGTAGTCTTACATATTTAAAAAATAAGCCAAGAATAATCAGAATAGCAAGAGTTGACTTTTGAACTAAAACTATGTCTGTTATAGTAATAGAATATAGAATAACTTCTGTTTTTCTTGGATTAACTAAAAATATATAGATAAAAAAGAAAAATCCAAATTTAAGAACAGTGCTTAAAAAAGAGGATCTTGGTTTACTGCTAGTAATTAAATAGATCAAATTGACAAGAAAAATAGCTAAAATCAAAAAGAATAAATAAGCTTGAAGATCAATTGAAGCCAAAAAAGCAATAAGAAACCATGCTATCGATAAAATATATTGCGCTTTTTCGAATGTCGTTTTTGGACGCAAAAAATCTTTTGTTTGATTTGAAGCTATGGATCCTATATAGTCGTAAGGAAAGCTCATATGCTTTAAAACCTAAACTTCCTTAATTACCAAATTAATTTATTGTTTGTAAATATCCATAATATTTTTTAAAAGATCCAAAGCTTCTGGTTTTTGTCTTTGAAAAACATTTCGGCCTACAATTGAACCAAACGAGCCACCTGCTTTTAATTCTTTGATTTCAGCTAAAACACTTGATGTGTCCTTTGCTTCACCGCCAGAGAATATTATAATTCTTCTACCGTTAAAAGCAGCTTGAATAATATGTTTTGCTCTTTCAGTAAGAGTTGCTTTTGGAACATTCTCATAAGCTGGTTTTGCTGCTTCCAGTTCTATTGTATCGTTTGGTGGTTTAACTTTAATCATGTCAGCACCCATTTGTGCAGCCATTTGCGCAGCATAAGCATCAACATCTAAGGCTGTTTCACCTTTCTTAGATAATTGTTCTCCTCTTGGATAGGACCAAACTACAACTGCTAAACCGACTCTGTGAGCTTCAGCAGTTAAGTCTCTTAATTCCGCAAACAGTTCATTTTTTTGAGATGTTCCTGGATATATTGTAAAGCCAATTGCATGGCATCCTAAATCCAATGCATCCTCAATAGTACTTGTTAAAGCTGATTTAGGATTTTTTGAGTTATAAAGTGAATCATTATTATTTACCTTCAAGATTAAAGGGATATGACCTGGATATTCAGCAGCAGCATTTTGAATGAATCCTAAAGGTGCTGCATAGGCGTTACAACCTGCTTCAATAGCTAATTCTACGTGATAGAGAGGATCATATCCAGAAGGGTTTTTAGAAAAACTTCTACCAGGTCCATGTTCGAATCCTTGATCAACTGGATAAATAACAAACTTTCCAGTTCCAGCAAGCTTTCCAGTATTCATCATTTGGTAGAGTTTTGCTCGTACGCCGGGTGTGACATGTTTATAATTTTCTAAAATCTTATCTACATTGTTCATAATAAATCCTCATTTAAGCTATTTTCATAAGATATTATAAAGGTTATTTTAGATTCTGTTTTACATTTTATTTCACAGAATAAAACATTCCTGAAAAGAAAAAACTACTTAAATCAATACGTGAGCTTGATAATGTACATAATATAAAAAAATTTTTTATACGACTTTTTCAATAAATAACAAAATTAGTTCTGAAAAAACAACAATTGAACCAATGACAGCTTAGTGAGATCAATGAGCACAGAAATTAACACTATATTCATCGGAAACAAACCCGTTTATTCATATATAATGGCTTGCTTAACACAGTTATCAAATGAAGCAGGTGAAAAAGTAATAGATCGCCTCATCCTTAAAGCTCGTGGAAGAGCTATTACAAGAGCAGTGGATGTAGCAGAAGTTTTAACAAAAAAATTCATGTTAGGAAAGGCTAAAATAGATCATATCGATACATCAACTGAACAATTGGAGACCCGAGATGGGAGAACTAGCAATGTATCAGCTATAGAAATTACTATATGCAAAATTCATGCAGAATAAGGAAATTAATTTTGAGTAAATTTAAACTGCATTTTTGATTATGCTGCTATTGTTCTTGATATTACTTTTTCGAACTTGCTTTGATCAGACGATTAAAAATTGCTTCTCCAAAGCCTGAAACCTGATTAAATTGAATAATAATAAGAGATACATTCGACTTATCCATTTCACGTAATTTAAAATATAGATTTGATCCAAATTCCTCTAAAGAAGAGTAAGAATAATATATAATATTATCTTTAATTTTGTCTTTTAAAGCAGTTAAATACTGGTTCTCTAGAATTATACCAATTTTAGAAAAATGCTCTTTTGAAGATTCAAAACGTGAAAATAAGGATTCTAAATCTGAAACTAATTCAACTTCAGCTTTGGGAGCATAATGTCGATACTTCATTCCAGGACTTTTTATTTGGACATCTGAATGTTCTTTTTGAATTTTTGAAATATCAAAAACATTGATTGATAGTCCAATGCAGTCCTCGATTTCTGATCTTGTTATTTTTCCTGGCCGAAGAATTGTTGGTTTTCTTAAAGGATCAGAAATATCTAACACTGTTGACTCTAAACCGATCTCCGATTTTCCACCATCAATGATTAATGGAATTCTACCCTGCATATCTTCAAAAACATCTTGTGCAGTTGTAGGTGAGGGACTTCCTGAAATATTTGCACTAGGGGCAGCAATTGGTAATTCAGAGTTTTCTATAAGAGCTAAAGCAATGGGATGAATGGGCATTCTAACTGCTATCGTTTCTAAACTTCCAGTAGTTACATAAGGTACTTGTCCTGATTTTGGAACAATTAAGGTTAGTGGTCCGGGCCAAAATCTTTTTTGTAATTTAGTAACTAGTTCAGTTGGAATTTCATTTGAAGTGACCTCTCTAAACATTTCAAAACTGGATACATGAACAATTATTGGATTATCAGAAGGTCTTCCTTTGGCTTGAAAAATTTTATTGACTGCTTTTTCATTTAAGGCATTAGCACCTAAGCCATACACTGTCTCAGTAGGGAAAGCAACTACTTCATTATTTTTGATTAAATTAGCAGCATCGGCTAATTCATTTGAGAGATTAGAATAATCCGATATTTTCTGAATTCTAGTTGAATAATACTTCTTTGTAGGTAGAGAGTTAGTAAATTTTGACATTAATTGATCCCAACATGTCACTCAATTATGTTGGAGTTGAGATAACCACTCCTGGTGGAATAATTTCTTTAAATCCAATTTTTGTCTTAGGCTCTAAAACAGCATTAGCGCCAATAATACTATTGTCTCCAAGGACACTACCTATCTTATGATCGAAATTAGTTCCTCGAATGATAAATTCAGGCTGAGATTCCGGGAGATGATTCATGATTGTTACACCTGAATTCACAATGACATTCATACCTACAACTGAATCGCCTAAAAATGATAAACGGCCTATCTTAGCATTAGGTTGAATATGAGAATTCTTTATTTCAACTGAAAAACCAATACGGCAATTTTCTTCGATTGAGGTATTATTCCTTATTAAGCAATTTGTTCCAATATAGACATTTTTTCCAATATACACTGGTCCTTTGATAATAGAGCCATGTTCAATTATTGCCCCAGCTTCAATTCTGACTGGACCTATTAATTGTGCACTTGGAGAAATTTTTGCTGTTGAATGAATAATTGTACTAGAATATTCAGAAAAAAATATTTTATTTGCTGATAAGAGATCATAAGGAGTCCCAATATCCATCCACTTATATTCATCGCTAAAAATAGATCCAGCAAGACGATACCCAGTTTTAATAAGACTATTTATTGCTTCATCAAAATCACTACTTTGAGAGAGCATATCAAAAAATTTACTTGGGAAGATATAGGCGCCAGCGCCAATATAATTACCAACATCACTGCCTTGACCTGGGTGTTCAATTACTTTATCAATATTACCAGTGTTATCAAGTAAACAGACACCGAAATCTTCAATTGACGATTTCAAAGTCATTGCCACTCCACCGTCAGCACCTGTTCTATCAACTGTATTTGTCAAATGTTGATAGAATGATTTAGTTGCTACAATATCACCATGAGCAAGAAAGACACTTTCGTTTTGAAATTCCTTTTGAGCTGATAAGATAGCCCCGCGAACGCCAGGTTCTTTTTGAGTAATTATATCTATTTTAACCGTGTCACCGACTCTACCAGATCGTAAATATTGAATAACACTTGAATAAATATCGCTTTGACCAATAACAACCACGATATGGGAAACACCAGTAGAAACTAAAGCATCTATTACATGCCCTAAAATAGGCTTACCTTGAACCTGTAACATTGTTTTAGGATAAAAACTGGCAAGAGGATTCATACGTTGGAATTGTCCACCAGTTAAAATTAAACCTTTCATAGATTTTTTCTCCTTTTTCGGGAAAAATTATTAAATATTTTTAATTTTAAATAAAATTTTATTTTTTTTTCTAATTAATAATTTTAAAATAGAAAATAAAACTTTAATTATTTATTTAAAGTGAGGTAAATACACATTAAGAGTTTTTTTTAAAAACCGCTTTTAAATCTTTTAAATGAATAGAATTTTATATTTAATTAGTAAAGATAAATTAGTTTAACTATTAAAGCAGAATGCTGTAGTTGGTACATATTTTGAGTGATAACAGACTCTTCTGGTCAGATCGTATTGCTGAACAGGTCATTTATCGCGTTGAACAAGACCTAAAATTACAAGAAATTACCAATAAATACGGTTATATTGTTTACGATGAAAAGACACCTAGTGGACAAATACATATAGGCAGTGGTCGTGGTTGGATTATCCATGATACCATAGCACGATCTTTACGTGATAAAGGCATAAAAGAAGCTAAATTCATTCTTTCAGCTGACGATATGGATCCAATGGATGCTTTGCCAAAACTAGAGGACCAAGAATATTGGAAACAATTCATGGGAATGCCATTTAGAGATATTCCTTCTCCAGAAAAAGGATTTTCTTCGTTTGCTGAGTATTATTTTCAAGAGGCTACATCTAAATTTCCTGAATATGGAATAGAAGCAGAATTAGAAAGTACCGGCCAACGATATATTAATGGTGACTTTAACAAAACAATTAAAATAGCTCTGGACAATACTGATAAAATTCAAGCTATTTTCAATCGCTTTTACGAAACAAATGTTATGCAAGAAAAACTTCCATTTAATCCCAAATGTGAGGCATGCGGCAAAATAGGAACAACCAGAGCTACGAAGTGGGATTCTGAAAAAGAACTTATTTCATATGTTTGTGAGCCAAATTATGTGGATTGGGCACAAGGATGCGGTCATAAGGGAACAATAAGCCCATATAATGGCAATGGCAAGTTTCCATGGAAAGTTGAATGGGCAGCCAAGTGGCCAACAGTAGGAGTCCTCTTTGAAACTGCTGGTAAAGATCATTTCAGTGCTGGTGGTTCTAGAGACGTATCCATGGCAATTGCGAACGAAATTTTTAATTTTCCACCTCCTTTACCATCAACCGTTAAGAAAACACCAAAAGGATTTATCTATGACCGAGGTGAAGCGTATGAATTCTTTCTTGTTGGAGGTACAAAAATGTCCTCCTCAAAAGGGTTAGGAACAGCTTTCTCTGAAATGACTAAATATGCTCCAGGCAATATTTTAAAGTATATTCTTGTTAGAACAAGACCTAAAACGGCTATTAATTTTGACCCATCAATTGACCTTGAACGTGTTTACCGTGAATATGATGATACAGAAAATAAATACTATGAATCAATAAAAGATCAGAAAAAACTTGAAGATGACAAATATTTTAATGCAAAACGATTATATGAGCTTTCATATGTAGGAAAAATACCCAAAAAGCAACCAACTGTTGTTGAATTTAATTTTGGAGTTATGATGGTTCAATTAACTCAATCCACGGAAGAAACAATAACTAAACTTCAGGAAAAGGAAAAACTTCCCACAAATCTTACGAAAGCCGAATATCAAATAGTAAGAGAACGTCTGGATTTTCTTCGTGGCTGGGTAAGGGACCTAGCACCGGATGATAAATTAATAACACTCAAATTACCTGAATCTGCACTTAATGATCAAGAAATTATAATTACTGAAGAATTCAAGAAAATAATACAAGAAAACACTTCAGAACAGGAATTATTACATGCCGTAAAAGAAAAGACGGAATCTTTAGGTGTAAGTATAAAGGATTTCTATCAAGTTCTTTATAAAGTACTTTTTAATGCTACCAAAGGGCCTAGACTCATTCCTTATGTAATATTTTCAGGTGTAGACGTCTTAGTGGCACATATAGATTCTGTACTTGGAAAAAACTAAGTACATGTAATAAATAGATGCACTTTCTAGGTGGAATGGGTTAAAAACCTTATTACAAAATTATTTTTTAGGAAAAGGAATGAGCTTATCGACTAAAGGTAAATATTCATGCTCCTTAATAATTCTTGCGTGGGGAAGTGAAAAAATAACTGTATTATAATTAGGAGCTATTAATTTCTTTTCAGAGAAATAGGTCATTACTTTAGTTGAGGAACTATGATATTCTTCAAAAGAAGTGACCGCATATAAAATGTAGAATTCGGAATCTTTGACTGCGAGGAGTATTGGTTTAAACTGATCATCACATTTTTCTATGCCCTGTTGTCGCTCACCTGAAGTTGAATCAGGATCAAATTGTCCAAAAAAGAAAACTAATAATTTTATACCAAGTTTTAATAAATCAGGAACAACACGTGGAAATATAACGTTTTCGGTTAAAAATTTCTTTTTCATTGATGCTAAAGTATTTTTGGAAACTGAAATTGTTTCTGCTAACTCTCTATTAGAGTCATCTGGATGTTCCAATAATCCCTGAAAGACTTTTCGTTCAGTGTTAGAAAATTCGTAAATGATATTTGTATTAGAACCTACATCATCATTAATTTTTGAAAGTTGATCTTCATAGACTAGATTATCACTATCAGCATCTTTATCATCAAATTTTAAGTTGAACAATCGATTAATAAGAGGGCCATAAGAAAAAAATCTCTCAAATCTTGTTGTTTCAAAAGGTAGAATTTGATAATTCAGACCAGTTCTGAGAAAAATTTTATTTTTAATACCAGTTTGGCGCAAGGTTTGTAGATTCAAATCGTAATTAGTAAAATTTTTGCTTATTGAAAAGACAATTAAGTTTTCAGACTCACCAATAACAAAAACATCTTCTCTAAATAAATTAAAAACGTCAGAGAGCATTTCAAGACGTTCTTCATTATCCTGGTTACTTAAAGCCATTCGTGCTGATAAAATAACGAATAATTCAGCATTTATACGAGGAAACCCTGGTAACATCACTCTTCTAAATAATTTAGCATCTTCTAATCTAGTTTTAATTGTAGAAAATGTTGATTTACGCATGCCCAATTTATTACAAATATCTGTATCTTTCTGACTAGGAAATGCAATTAATCCATAAAGGACTTTTTGCTCATTAGATTTTAAATTGATTTGTTCATCCGTTTGAGGTAATTGAAATTCCTTTTCGTCTTGACGATTATCCATCATCGAGTTTCGACCATTTTTTTTCTAAATTAAATTTGTAAAAATTTCGTGTTAGAATTGTAAGACTTTTTATTTATTTTCTTCTAAAAAAGCATTTAAAGTTTGTGATAATTGTAATAATTTTGAACTAGAGTAAAAATTAGTTTTAAAAATATACCTCTAAATAAACCTCGCTTTGATTAAAATTAGTTTTAAAAATATACCTCTAAATAAACCTCGCTTTGATTAACCAACTTAAGTGGTCTATATCTTATTTCTTTTCTTTATAAAAATATTTTGCATTATTTT
>DAHXPE010000298.1 GCA_027364495.1 Candidatus Heimdallarchaeota archaeon
GGAATTCTACAATAGCTGCCGTTTGTGGAGATACAATGGTTTGGAAACCTTCATCAAAGACTCCTTTGACGGCTATTGCGGTGCAACACCTTTGTAACAAAGTAATGAAAGCAAATGGATTAGATGGAATTTTCTGTTTAACCATAGGTTCTGGAAAAGATATTGGCGAAAAATTGATTAATGATAAAAGAATATCCTTAATTTCAGCTACGGGTTCAACTAAAATGGGTATAAGAATAGCTGAAGCTACATCAAAAAGATTGGCAAGATCTATTCTTGAATTAGGAGGTAATAATGCAATAATTGTCATGGAAGATGCAGATATAGAACTTACAGTTAGAGCAATCTTATTTGCAGCTGTTGGTACAGCTGGACAACGATGTACAACTACACGTAGGATAATTGCTCACAAAGATATTTGTGATAAGTTATGTTCAAGATTAATCGAAGCTTATAAGCAGGTAAGAATTGGTGACCCATTAGATTCAAATACATTGATGGGACCTCTTGTGGATCAAGATGCGGTAACGACAATGGAAGCTGCATTGAAGAGCATCTTGAATGAAGGTGGTAGAATTTTGTATGGTGGAAAAAAGATCGATAAACCTGGTGGTTGTTATATTGAACCAACAATTGTTAAAGTTCCTCATAATACACCATTGGTCTGTGAAGAAACTTTCGCACCAATATTATACGTAATGGAAACCGATTCTATCGATGATGCGATTAAAAAACATAATGATGTTCCTCAAGGATTAAGTTCAGCTATTTTCACTAATTCACTTAGATACTCTGAACAATTCTTAAGTTCTATTGGAAGTGATTGTGGAATAGCTAATGTCAATATAGGAACCTCAGGAGCAGAAATAGGTGGAGCTTTTGGAGGTGAAAAGGAAACTGGTGGTGGTCGTGAGTCTGGAAGTGATGCATGGAAAACATATATGCGAAGACAGACTAACACAATTAATTGGGGTAAAGAATTACCTTTAGCACAAGGAATTAAGTTTGAATAAATTCTAGTTAAATCAATTTATTTTTAACGTTCTTTTTTACAACTATAATCCACTTAAATTCTTTTTTTAATAAAATTCAATGTTTAGAGAAAATTATTTTTTGATTGAAAAAAAATCTTATTCAAATAAGAAAATTAGATTAATGAATAAAAAAAGAATTCAAATGATATTCAAAAAAAAAATTACTAATATTTTATTTATTAAACCTTAAAAACTAGATTATACAAAAATCGGAGCTTTGCTCATGGAAATATTAGACGGAAAAGTTAATTCAGATGATGAAGAATTTTTAGAAAACTATAAACATTACTTAGGCTTGTTAGATGATTATTTTAGAATTCTTGATCAAGTGAAACAAGGTGGCGGAGAGGAAAGCATTAATAAGCATACTGAGCGCAATAAAATTTTTGTTAGAGATCGTATTGAGTTATTATTGGATTCAGATACGCCCTTTTTAGAACTTTCAGCCCTAGCAGGTTATAATATGTATGGTGATGATTTTATAGCATCTGGAGGTATAATAACAGGCATTGGGCTTATCCATGGTCGAGAAGTAATGATAGTAGCAAATGATGCAACTGTTAAAGGAGGAACATATTTGCCAATCACAGTAAAAAAACATCTCAGAGCCCAAGAAATTGCTCTTGAAAATAATCTCCCCTGTGTTTATCTGGTTGATAGCGGTGGTGCTTTTTTACCTCTTCAAGCTGAAGTATTTCCTGACAAAGAACATTTTGGAAGAATTTTTTATAATCAAGCTGTTATGTCTGGTCTTGGAATTCCCCAAATTTCAGCAGTAATGGGTTTTTGTACCGCTGGTGGTGCATATGTACCAGCTATGAGTGATGAAACTGTTATTGTTAAAGGTACGGGCACTATCTTCCTTGGTGGTCCCCCTCTTGTTAGAGCTGCTACTGGTGAGATTGTTACTGCTGAAGAGCTGGGAGGTGCTGATGTACATACCCGTGAATCTGGAGTAAGTGATCATTTAGCATTAAATGACGAGCAAGCTATTTCTATTGTCCGAAACATTGTTGAAAATCTCAATCGTAAACCAAAGGTACAACTTGATATAGTACCACCCGAAGATCCTAAATTTGATCTGAAAGAAATTTATGGTATTATCTCTAAAGATCCAAAGAAGTCTTTTGACGTACGAAAAATCATAGCTCGAATTGTTGATGGATCGAGGTTTCATGAATTTAAAGCAAGATATGGCACAACCTTAGTTTGCGGTTTTTCACATTTAATGGGTTATCCAGTTGGTATTATAGCCAATAACGGTGTCCTTTTTTCTGAATCTAGTGTCAAAGGAGCTCATTTCATTGAATTATGTTGTCAAAGGAATATTCCTATTGTCTTTCTCCAAAACATTACTGGATTTATGATCGGTAAAAAATATGAAGCCGGTGGTATTGCTAAGGATGGTGCTAAAATGGTCCTTGCCGTTAGTAACGCAAGTGTTCCCAAATTCACTGTTATTATAGGTGGCTCATTTGGTGCTGGCAATTATGGAATGTGTGGTCGTGCATATGATCCACGTTTTCTTTGGATGTGGCCTAACGCTAGAATTTCTGTTATGGGTGGTCAGCAAGCTTCTGATGTATTAGTTACTGTCAAAAAAGACCAACTTGAAACTAAAGGACAAACTCTCTCAACAGAGGATGAAAACAAGATTCGATCTCCTATCCTCAAAAAATATGAAACAGAAGGACATCCGTACTATTCAACTGCTAGACTCTGGGATGATGGCATTATTGATCCAATTGAAACTAGAAATGTTTTAGCTCTTGCTATTTCGACATCTCTCAATAAACCTTTTACAAATACGAATTTTGGAGTGTTTAGAATGTGATTGAGTTTTCTTATAATAATCTTATTACTCATTTCATTGCACCGGATATTTTGCAGGTTACATTGAATCGTCCTGATCTACATAACGCTTTTAATGAAGAACTTATTTCAGAATTATCGGACCTTGGAACCAAATTAACCACCAATAATGATATTCGAATTGTAGTTCTAACTGGTAGTGGTAGATCATTTTGTGCTGGCGCAGACTTAAATTGGATGAAAAAGACCAAAAGTTTTACGTTTGAAGAGAATGAAAAGGACGCTATAAATCTAGGCACGATGTTTCATATTCTAGATGAGTTACCTCAAGCTATTATTGGTCGTATCAACGGTTCCGCTATTGGTGGAGGTACAGGTTTAGTATCTATATGTGATATCAGTGTGGCCGTAGAACAGGCAAAATTTGCTTTTAGTGAGGTCAATCTTGGTCTAATTCCAGCAGTTATTTCACCTTTTGTTATTAATAAAATCGATTTTCATAACGCCAGAGAATTTTTTCTTACTGGTGAGCGATTTGATGCCAATAAAGCTTGTTCAATTGGCTTAGTGAATTATACCGTTAAAGACGAAACTGAATTGGATCAAAAGG
Organism: Candidatus Heimdallarchaeota archaeon; assembly: GCA_027364495.1. Next base: position 3,457 of record DAHXPE010000298.1, read on the forward strand.
TAAAATATTTAATAAATCAACTTTATTCAAGTGGACCTTCTGCTATTAAGGAAGCAAAGCACCTTATAAGAACTATTCAAGATAAAAATATGAAATCTCTTTTAGGGATAACTTCTCAGAAAATAGCTTCAATTCGAGTTTCTTCAGAAGCTCAAGAGGGTATTTCATCCTTTCTAGAAAAAAGAAAACCTAATTGGATTAAAAAATTAGATTAATTACTTTTTTCATCTATTATTATTAGTTCTGTTCCTTCTTGTACTTGGTCTCCTGCTTTAAATGGTATTTTTGTCACTATACCATCAAATGGAGCGACAAGTGTATTCTGCATTTTCATAGCTTCGATTATTAATACTTTTTGGTTTGCTTTTACCTCATCACCTTCATTAACTAAATATTGGATTATAACACCTGGCATTGGAGCTATAACTTTATTCGTTATCAGTCCTTGATCATCAGTTAAGATAGACGAAGCTTCCGATCTTTTAATTTTGAATGAGTGTCCCTCGTGAAAAACCAAGCGGTAATCACCATCTTTAGTTACAAGTGCTTTAAAAACTTGGTTATTGATGGTAAATTCTATCCTTCCATCATTTAATTTTTTTGCCTCCACAATATAAGGAAATCCATCAACGGTAATAACAAAATATTCTTTTCCTTTTTCTATTTTCTTTTTAATGTCAATTTCATACTTATTTTTACCGTCATCGTAAATTTCCATAGAAAAGTTTCCTTGCTTTACTCTTTAAGCTACGGATAAATAAATTTTAAGATAATTTTTAAAAAATTAGATTTTGTTAAGCTTTAATCAGAAATCAAATCTGGATTACGTGGAGGCGGTCTTAGAGGAATATCAATTTTTTTAATCATGTCTTCAGACCTCTCAACAAAATTTTCAACAATACTTGTTGTTCGTTTCAGATTAGCTCTTCCCCAGTCTCCTAACATTTGCCAAGGAGTTAATACCTTTTTGTTTTCACTTTTATCATATGTCACTTTTTTTGAACATATTTTATCGTGTAATATAGCAGCAATTAATACTTCAAGGGGAATACCACGCTTTGATCTATTAACCCAATCATGACTAAAATTTTCAGGAATGAAATGAGTTGTTATCATGCCGTCTCTGAATTTTTTATGATTTATGACATCGCGAAGAAATTCAATATTTGTGTCTACTCCAAGAACCGTATAGTTTGTCAAAGCCCAATACATTTTATTTAATGCATCAGTTCTATCTTCGCCATAAGTTATTAATTTCGCTAAAAGAGGATCATAATGAACTGAAACTCGATCTCCTGTTTTAAAGCCTGTATCATTTCTTACTCCAACTGCTACTTCCAAATTAAAAGCTGTTAATAAACCTATTGATGGTCTAAATTCTAAATGATCAGGATTTTCCGCATACAATCTACATTCAATGGCATGTCCCCTTTGTTTAATGTCCTCTTGCTTCATTGGAAGAGGTTCTCCAGCTGAGATCTTTATCATTTTTTTAACAATATCATATCCAGTTACCACTTCAGTTATTGGATGTTCAACCTGTAATCGAGTATTCATCTCTAAAAAATAGAAATTTTTATTCTTGTCAAGAATAAATTCAATGGTTCCAGCATTATTATAATTTATTGCTTTTGCTGCTTTTACAGCAGCTTCTCCCATTTTTTCACGGAGTTCTGGAGTTAAAGCTGGTGAAGGAGTTTCCTCTATGATTTTTTGGTGTCGTCGTTGAATTGAACATTCACGCTCATACAAATGAACGACATTACCAAAATTATCTCCAAGAACTTGAAATTCTATATGTCTAGGTTCAGTAACATATTTTTCTATAAAAACAGTATCATCGCCAAAGGAAGATTGAGCTTCTCTTGCTGCTTCTTGAAACGCATCCCAAACACGATTTTCCTCATATACTACTCTCATACCTTTTCCACCTCCTCCAGCTGACGCTTTTAAAATTACAGGAAAACCTATCTTTTTAGATTCTCGTATAACAATCTCTTCAGTTAATTTCATACCATTAGGATCAAAACCTGGTACTACTGGAATACCGGCTTCTTGCATTAATCTTTTAGACTCAATTTTATCGCCCATTTTTTTAATTGCATTTGGATGTGGACCAATAAATACAATCCCTTCATCCCAACAGCGTTTAGCAAATTTATAATTTTCAGAAAGAAAACCATAACCAGGATGGATTGCTTCAGCTTTTGTTGCCTTGGCTGCTTCAATTATCTTATCAATATTAAGATAGGTATCAGTGGCTGATTCCCCTTCGAGATGATAGGACTCAGTGGCTTTTAAAACGTGAATTGAATCTTTATCAACGGTGCTATAAATTGCCGTCAGAATTATTGAATGTGCTCATGAATTAGGAATTAAATCTGTGGCAATTTATAGCACCGTTGATAAAGATTCAATTCACGTTTTAAAAGCCTTTTACATCTTTATCTTACATTTAAACATATAAGGATACATCATATAAGTAGTATATGCTGAACCTGAAGTTTTTTGCAAAATTCCAAGAATAGATGCAAATATATCTTAAACGTTATTTGATTTAAACTTTAATATATTAAATTATAAATTTATATTTACCTTTAAGCAAATAGATTATTTTTCGTTTGATGATGATTTTATCAAGATTATTAATAAATTGCAGGTTCAAAATAATCGATTAACCTAAGAATTAAGATTCCATTCTATTCCTTGTAAGGCTATATTTAAAACCTTCCAAGAGGGTAGCCGACCTCCTTTTAGCTTTAATTCGGATATTTTTACTTTTTTATTATCACAATCTTTTAACAATGACTTAGGTGCTGGACCATGCTGATATCCTCCTATTAAACAAAGTATTTGATCTGAACTTATTGCATAATCAGAAATAAGTTTTGCAAATGAATGAAGATCTAATTCAGAATCTTTTCCATGGGAGGTAAATAAAAGGATAGCTTTCGGATTTATTTTATTTATCAGATCATTAAATGAACCTTGTTGTAATTTAATTTTTTCTTCTGAAGAGACGATAATTTCTCCTTGTGAATATAATTGTTCTAATAATCCTCTAAACCGAATAAAGTGTGAAGGAGGTCGCCAGGATGGTAAAACATCAAAAAAAGTGTTATTAATAGAATGTATGATTAATTTGATTGTAATAATATTTTCATCATCACCAGATGGATGAATTAATGGCGAGAAAAGATATTGTAAAACACAATGATGCACAATATCGATTCTTCCCCTATTTATCTGCTCTTTTGAATTTAGTGCTGATTGATGAACAGCTAAATCCAATAAAACCTCTGATTGTTTCTTCTTTCTCCTTTTAAGATCGTTTTTTATTGCAGGATGGGCAATTATTTTTGGCGATAAGGAATCTAGTAATTCAATTCCACAATTATATAGTAAAAAGGTAATCATAAGAAAACACAAATAAATTTATTTTTGATAAAATGTTGTAAATAAGTTTTTTAGATAATTTCTATCATCAATTGTATCTGAAATATGAATGATTTGATTTATTGAACCCCAACAATATT
>DAHXPE010000299.1 GCA_027364495.1 Candidatus Heimdallarchaeota archaeon
AAAAGGGTTGGTAACAACCCCGATCTATCTACCAATTATCAAATAATTTTTCTTTTTATGAAAATATTCTTTATTAATTGTAAATAATACCTTAAATGAATAGTTCTTTATTCAAATCAAACTATTTTTTTCTGATGAGTATGGATCGTACTTCTAGCGGCATTTCAGTGGCATTTTATTTTCTCATAAATCTTTTAGCACTGACTTTTATAGGGAATCTTATTAAAGATAATAGTTCTTTCTTTTTATTTATTTATTCCAATCCTTTTGCCACCATTATAATTATTGTCATTTCTTTTTTCTTGTCCATGCTTATTCACGAACTAGGTCATTTACTTATGGGTAAATTAATGGGATTCAAGCTTATAGAAATTAAAGTTTGGTTTTTATCATTTTCCAGAATTGATAATGAATGTAAAAACTCCTTACAGTTTAAATTTAAAACTATATTATCATTTAGTGGGTTTACATTCATGAATCCTTCTGAAATAGATAATTTTATTGCCAGACAAATTATTTTTCTCTCTGGAGGTATATTATTCAATTTACTAGCCATCCTAATAGTAACTTTATATTATTCAAGTATTATAGTTAGTAATAGTCTTTTTCAAAGTTTTTTAATAATTTTTGCGTTTCTTCAGCTTTTTTTAATTATCATTAACACTTTCCCTCTTCATTCAAACGATAATTTATTTGATGGAAGAAAAATTTTTAATATTTTTGTCAATGAGCCTTTCAAAAATAGTTTAATAATCGATAGTCTAAATATAAAAGGTATAAGACCGAAAGAATGGTTGCAGTATGGGTTATTTAAAAGTTATAACCACCAGTTGACAGAATATGATTTTTCCCTAAAATTTTATGAATTACTCGCATACATGGATGAAAAAGACCAAGAAAAGTCATCATATATTATCAATCAACTTTTAGAATCAATTAAATATTCCTCATTAGAACTTCATGATTCGATTTGTATTCATTGTGCTTTGTACTATTCTTTTGTAGATTTTCAAATTGATAAGGTCGAAGAATGTATTCATTTAATAAGAAATAAATTTAATCCCAGTACTGTATCAAGAACTTTTCTTGGTATTATACAATCAAAAATAATGCAAAATAATGAACAATTACAAAAAAATTTTTTAAAATTGTTAGATTTACTTACAACATCCCCAATGAAAGGTACAACACAATTTTACTCTGATTTATTACGTCAGTAAGATCAATTCAAATGTGATCTTAATAATATCAGATGTTTAGAGTTCAATATTTTTTTTCATAACTTATTACGTTTCGTAAAGGCTTATTTGAAGCCAAAGCTTTGATATTAAAAACAACATCACTCCATACTAAATCTAAGGAGATATCTGCAAATGTTGCTGATCGATGAGGGCTCATGATTACATTTTCAAGTTCATGAAAGGGATATTGAGAAGGGTAAAAAGGTTCTTTGTCAGAGGAAGATTTATAGTTGTACCATACATCTAAGGCTGCTCCTCCAAGATGATTCGATTTCAAAGCTTCAAAAAGAGCTTGTTCATTGACAGTTTTTCCCCGACCAACATTAACAAAATAAGCACCCTTTTTCATAGCTTTTATACGCTCTGGCGTTAAAATATCATTTGTCTGAGGTGTGAGTGGTAATGATGTTATAATATAATCAATAGATTTGATTTCTTCTAAATATTGATCCCAGCCAATTATCTTTTTAACTAGTTGTTTTTCTTCTGATGTACTGTTTTCTGGATTATTTCGTAACGCGATAACATTAGGAGTGAACGGTTGAAGTAGTCTGGCTAGTTCCCTACCAATAGAACCGTATCCAATCAGCATAACGTTGGCACCTGACAATAATTTAGATGGTGTGGGACGCATCTTCCAGGATCCTTTGATAAAATCATTATGAATTGGCACCAGTTTTTTCAAACTAACCAGAAGCAATGTTAAAGCATATTCAGCGACCAATTTGTCATTCCATTTTGAATTACAAATAGGAATATTTCTTTTTTGAAGAGCATCAAAATTAATACGGTCAAGTCCTACCCAAGGAACATGAAAGAGCTTAAGCTGTTTTGCAGAATTGATTATAGCATCAGACGCATTAGCTCCAATGAGGACATCAATGTCTTTGACATCTTGTAAAATGGTATCTGATTTAGAATCAAGTTCCAAAATGGTGTGTTCTGGCAGTAGAGCAATCAATTTTTCTCTGACTTCAGAATCAAATGCCAAAAGTAAGCCTAATTTCATCGTACAATCCTTTTATTAATTTAGTAATCTTTAAATTCATTAATATCATCAAAATCGATATCATCATCTTCATTGCAATTATGTTCGACGGTAACACCTCGGTCAATTAGTGTTTGCAATAAAGGAGTAAATTCATCAATGGTATAAAACATGGTAAGAGTTTTCAGTAGTTTGAGATTTTTCAAACACTCTGGAAGTTCATTTAATGGATTATCACTAACATTTAATCCTTCAAGTTCTGAAAGGTTACAAATAGATTCCGGTAATGTTTTCAAATGATTATTATCAATCCATAGTTTCTTAAGATTTACTAAGGAATCAATTTTGTCTGGCAATTTTTTTACACTGCAATAACTGATATCCAGTTCTTCTAAATTTGTTAAGTTTAAAATTTCTTTGGGAAATTCAGAGAAATTATTTTGATAGATATAAAGAACTTTCAAATGGATAAGATTAGTTATGGATTGAGGTAGAGTAGAGATTTTGTTACGAAAAACATGAAAAATTTGTAAATTCTCAAGTAATCCAATGTTTTGGGGTAAAAGTTCTATTTCGTTTTCTTCTAAGTATAATTCAACTAAGGAAGTTAATTTGCTTAATTCTTCTGGTAATGACTTTAAATAATTTTTACTACAAATAAGTGTTTGAAGCTCAGGAAGTAATCCAAGTGAAGCAGGAAGATCTTGTAGTGAATTCATTCCTAAATGTAAATACTTAAGTTTTTTAAGCTTAGAAATTTGATCAGGAACATTAGAAATAACATTACCCCATAAAGAAAGGATTTCAAGTTTTGAACACTCGAAAAGTTCTCCTGGAAGTGTGTCAAGTTGGTTACCATGAAGATTAAGAACTTGAAGTTGTGACCAATTCTTAATAAGTTTAGGAATGGAACCAGTTAAATTTCCATAATCGATCTCAAAGTGTCTCATGGGAAGAGAGAAATATTCATCAGGAATACTGGTAATAGAAGCATTTCGAAGAATGAGAGTTGATAAATGAGTGAAATAAGAAAATTCTATCGGTAAGATGGCTGATTCTACGATTTGCAAAATAACGGTTACCACGTAGCCATCAATGATGCCTATAATATTATCCTGCTGATTATCTTCATAATCATCGGTATACACGACGGTGAATGTAATTCTATATTTATTAATGATTTTTGAGATGAGTTCTGCTTCTGAGGCTTGAAGGTTCTCCACAAAAAAAAAACTATTAATCACCTTTAAAATAGTAATGATAGGCAAGTTAAAGCCCTATCACATTTCTGAATCTCTGAAGTCTCTAATTTAATAGTGTCAAAGCCATGTTCTTTCAATATCTTTTCAGTCATAGGAAAACCGTCAGCAATAATTATGGTACCATTAATCGCTAGAGCATTAGGAGCATATAGTTCCTTTGCAGAAATAAGTATTTTTGAAAGTCCTTCAAGAGCAGGGTGGGAAGCATAAGCAACTGATGTAAGGACGGTATGGTCATCAAGAGAGCTAATATATGATTTCAAATGAACAATAGAATTATCAGAAACAGTTCTGATAGGTACGCCTAGAAAACTAGAAGATTGAGTAACCCCCTCATGATTAGTACGCTGACTGAGACCAGAAATTAGGAAATCAGGAAAATGAACCACATCACCGCCTTCAATCGTAGCAGTTTCAGTTATAAAAGAAATAGCAAAGAATTCTTGTAAAACATCGGCAATAGACTGTCCCTCACCTCGCCGACTAAGAGCACCTGTGCGTGTGATGACAGCTTTAGATTTATGAATAATAGCTGTATCCTCGACAAAACAAGAGTCAGGAAAATCTTGTAAAGGTGGAAGAACAATAACATCTAATCCTAACTCACGAAGAGTATGGACATAGTTAGAGTGTTGGTCACGAGCAAGTTGAAGATTAAGACTTTTATGGAAAGGATGAGAACTAATGCAAGCAGAATAACTATCAGGAATATGACGAACAATAGCACGTGAAACCAAAGAGTAGCACCTATTAAAGATTCATTAAAAAAAGTATTAAAAATTTTGGAGTTTTCAAACGCAGAGATCTAAACTCATAAAAAGACCAAGTGAAAGGCAGAGACTATCGTTAAAAAACACATTTTATGTTTGTACTCTAATAAACCAAACGTTCAATAAAGGCTGGAGTACGAATAAAAAAAGCTAGAAATAAGGACAGCGTAGGAGAATTAGAAATAAGTAAATGTTGTTATAAATAATCAGAACAACTTTGAACATGATGTAATGCAATTTACTATGACTATTAACTAATTCAGTACAGGCTGAACAGGTAACATAAGCATATTTGCCATTTTTACATTTTGATGTTGCCGTTAGAACAACAGTACAACCAATATGAGTGCTTTTACTGGTATTATAAGAATCAACAGTTAAAAGGTATTTTGATTTATGAGTAATAATTTGATTTTTTACAACAACTCAATATTCAGTTCAAGATCATTAGACATGAAGGTTATAGCTTTAATAAGAGCAAATTTAGTGCTATTTGTTGAAACGGATAAATTTTCACACGCTATATAAGTACAATAACATAGTAACATCATAGTGGTTATAAAACGACTCTTTTCACTATATACAGTTCAGTACAAAGATTTTTACGTCTGATATGCACTAAATCGCGTTCTTTTTGTAGTTTATTGTATTTGATCTGGTTAATAAGAGTAGTTTGAACAGTGCGTAGTCGCTACAGTCAAGTAATTTTTTTTGATAACTTAGAGAGAACAGAATGTATGAACAGAATCAGAATCAATTTGTAAACGTAGCAGAAACATTAATATCAACGATGACAAAGAATGAACGCCTGAAAGTGTTCATAACAAATAGGTGCTATGATATATATATCATAATAAGCAGAAAACATGTGAATTCTATTTTTTTACTTCAGCTAAAATAAAAGATATTCTAATACTTCAGTTTCTATGTAGATATCAATTCAAATGTTCCTGCTAATTGAAAAAAACTTTATTATACTCCTTTGTTCGCTAAATGGAGA
>DAHXPE010000306.1 GCA_027364495.1 Candidatus Heimdallarchaeota archaeon
AGTATCAACTTTAAAAAGTTTTAGATTTTATATGTAATTCTAGTCTTTATTATTAATAATATTTTGTATATAGGAATTATTGCTTCTTTCTTAGGTTTCTGTCTCTGTTTCTTCGGTATCATCCTCACGCTCGTTCAATAATTTAGCTTTCCAAATTTTTATTTCCGATAAAAGTTCAGTTTTTAATTTTTCTGAGTCAGCTGAAGGTTTTATTTTATTTGAGAACGTTTGCATAGCGTGTAAAACAATGGACATACCATGAATCATCAGAAAATTGTCTTTTGCATCCAGCAGTGCCCGTTTCATTTCTTCGTTTGATGATGCTTTAACAACATTCGCTTCTAAAGTTTCCCAGAAAGCTTCTATCTTTCGATCACTAAAATTTGTTGGTGAAAGATTTCGGATTTCTACGGCTAAACCTTTAATTGACAATTCTAGTTTATCTTTTAGATTGTCAAATTCGTGCTTAATTTGTGCTTCTAGGGTAGGTTCTGAAATTATCATTATACATGTTTTTGGATCAGAGTCTAAAGAGTAAGCTAATACAACCCTTGGACCTTCATTTGACGTTGTATGAATTACTGTGTCTATAAAGTTCCCATCATTTAAGTAGTTGGCTACTTGTTCACCTTGGGGAATAACTATCGAACTCAACGCTCCTAGTGCCTCAATATCAATTTCATTTTTTGTTTTGGATACAGCACTAGCAATAGCTAGACCAACATTATCTGAAAGTACAACAGCCAAAGCTCCCACTTCTAAGATTTCATTCAATATTACCCGAATAGATGAAATGTCAATGCCCACAGTAAAAAATCGACCGCTCAATTATTTTTTTAATACATTATGCAGTTAAAAGAATATTTTTCAAATACTTGATTATTAAATTCTAATTTAAAATATTTTTTGACTTTTTTGTAGTTGATTTTTCTATTACTTAATTTTTTATTATTGTTTCGAAAATGTCAAATTATGGTATTAAAGGTTGAAATACGTAGCCATTCTGGTATTGGTAGGATTACCAAGATAATTTCTGATGATAAAGTTCTTTCAGGTCCTAATTTAATTGAGCCAATTTCAATACCTGTTTTTCACAAAGGAGATTCATCAATAAATTTACAAGAAATTCCTACTGAAGAATCAGAAATTATTTTAGGTTATATACCCGCTTTACATAACTTTTCAGCGCTAAATTCTGAACAGGATGTACTTGAAATATTAAAAAAGGATTACAAACCAAAAATAGAATCATTGGATTTTATTTCCTTTCCACTAGATATGGCTAGCTCATTTCGTTCATTCACTCATTACCCAGATTTTATTTTACAAGCATCAAAAGAAATGGCATTGAATTTTGCTTGGATATATTCTGAGAAGGATTCAGAAACAGATTGGACTAAATTACATGATTTACCGCTAATGATACTAGGTGATTTAGCTACGATCTATAAAAACCAGCGCCATGCCTGGAGATATCTAGTAAACTTAGAAAAAACATTTCCTTTGACTTTAAAATATGCACCAGCTATCCCTCCAGTTTTATTTCCTCTTTTTGTCTATTTAGGGATTGATTTTTTTGATTCATTATATGGTAAATATATGGCACAAAATAATATTTTCTTAGATACTGATGAGTTAATTCCAGTAAAAGATTTTGAAAATTTCATTCCTCCTTGTTCATGTATTGCATGTCATAGAAAGTCCGAGTATACATCTACTAAACACTGGTTATTCGATCACAATCTGAAATTTACCCAATACATGATTAAAAAAGTTCAACATGCACTCCATCAAGGTACATTACGCGATCTTGTCAAGAAACAGGTTTTAATTGACCCTTCAAGTACTGCACTTTTACGTATAGCCGATCTAGATGAAGAAAATCAATTATTGGACAAATATACTCCTAGCTTTAACAAAACCAATTTGATTCTTACCAGTATCTCTGATTATATTAGGCCAGAAATTAAAATGTATCATTCCAGAATTAAAGAGCGATTTACTATTCCTAAATGGAACGAATTAATTTTATTGATTCCTTGTTCTGCAAAAAAGCCTTATTCAATTTCAAAATCCCATAGAATTTTCTCCTCTGTAATAAAAAATGTTTTGAAAGGAAAAAGACATTCAATTCTTGAATTAATCGTTACTTCACCATTGGGTGTTGTTCCACGTTTTTTAGAACAAGTTTATCCCGCTGGTATGTATGATATTCCTGTTACTGGAAATTGGACCGAGTTGGAAGAAAATTTAGTTGAAAATTTACTTGTAAATATATTTTCACAACTTTCAAAAGAAATTCCAATCGTTTCATATTTAGCTGAACCCGAAAAATCTATCATTCAAAAATTTAGTCATAAATTTCCCCAATATAAAATAACTATTCTTGACTTAGAAGAGGCTGAAATATCTGAAAAATCTTTACAAATGTTAAGGTCACACTTATATTCAATTAAAGATACTATTACTGCTTCAAATTCTAAAAATAATTACGAATTAGAATTTTTTAAAGCAATGGCAAACTATCAATTTGGTAAAGGAGCTGGCGATATCATTTTCCCACCAGAATGTGAAGTAAAACGTAAAGGATATTTATTAACTGCGTTTTTATTTAATAAACAGCTTGCAACTCTTCATTTAGGTCGTTTATCAATAACAGTTTATGCAGCTTCTAAGTTAGCAGAGTCCTTTGATAATTACAAGGTTTATTTTGCTGATTCTGAAATAATTGGTTCAGCTATTTATACTCCTGGAATTATCAAAGCTGATCAGCAAATAAAACCTGAAGATGATGTTTTAGTTATTTCTGAAAAAACTGGAAAATTTTTAGCTATTGGAAAAAGTAATCTTTCTGGATTTGAACTAGAGAATTGTAATTATGGACTTGGTATATCAATTAAAAAAAAATTTAAGTAAATAATAAATTGGCTTTGAATATTTATGTCGACTGAAAAATTTCAATTTTTTAGAATAGGTTCTGAAATTCATAGAACCAGAGTTCTAGGCTTTGAAACTAGAACTCGAAGGGAAAAAGTTTTTTCTAAAATAGCACAATCTACTCTCTCATTTGGTGAAGGATTGGCTATTACTATGGTAATACCAACTGTTGGTTGTACGTGGGCTTTATCAAAGAGTGGTGGGTGTTCAATGTGTGGCTATATAAATGATAGTACCTTAGATGAAAACACAAACCCTGAATATTTCTTTGATATCGAATGGCAAAAATTACAGCAAGATCCTAAATTTAAAGAAGTAGTGGCTGTTAAACTCTACAATTCAGGTTCGTTTTTAGACCCTAAAGAGATACCAGTTGAGTCGCAAAAATCAATTGTTAGAAAAATTGCTCAATTTAATCATATAAAAGAATTTATCATCGAATGTTTACCAGAAATAATCAATAAACAAATTGAAGTTTTACAGGAATTAATACACATATTCACTAATAGACCAATCTACATAGGTGTAGGGTTAGAAAGCACAAATACCTATGTTTTAAGGAGTTATGTTAACAAACCCTTCACTTTTGAGAATCAATTTCTAAAATGTGTTCAAAATACCGAAAGAATAGGAGCTCATGTTAAAGCTTATATTCTATTAAAACCACCTTTTTTAACTGAACAGGAAGCAATGGATGATTCTATTAATTCCATTAGAGATACTTTCGAAAAAACAGATTGTAAAATAATTTCTCTTAATCCTGTATGCATACATGCTGACACAATGGTTGATTTATTGTGGAAAAAACAAGAATTTTCACCACCTTGGCTTTGGTCTGTGATAGAAGTTTTAAAAAGATCTCAGAAATTCATACCTGATGGAGGTAAATTAATATGCGAAGTTATGGCTGGTGGACTTGAACGTGGTCCACATAACTGTGGTCAATGTGATTCACGTGTTTTGAAAGAGATTGAGTATTTTAGTTTGAACCAGAGGTTTTCTCCAGCTATCGAAATGTTAAGTTGTGATTGTAAATCTGATTGGGAGTTTTATTGTAATCAAGAAAGATTTTTAGCAAGAACAACTCCCTTCATTAGTCATAAAATGACTATTAAAGGTTCCTTACAACAAATATAAAATTTCAACCCAATCTTATTAAAGAAGTGAAAAAATTTTGAAATTAAATTAGTTTTTAAGCTAATTAAAAAAACTTTAAAATAGAGTAAATTTCTGAATAAGGTAATTATTTAGTAATTATCCTTCGCTAAAGGGTTATCTATTGCAATTTTAAGAAATTTTTTTAATAGGTTCCCTTTTTTAGGAAAGTGTGCTTATAAATGGAAGAAAATATATTTTCCAATAACAATACTGACGAACAAGATAATATTACCAGTAAGGCAGAGGTTAAAAAACCAAAAAGCACTGGTAGAAAGAAAAAACAATCAACTGATGATTCTAAAGTGACCGAAGAACAGCAAGTAATTGAAAATGAGCAAGGTGTAAAAAAAGAAGAAAAAAAATCTTCTGAAGACAAAAAGGTATTTAAAGAAGAAAAGATAGACCCCTCTGAATTATTAAAGGGTATTAATGTGGAAGAGTTAAATATCGATAGCCTTAGATCTGAAATTCGATCTAGAGAAAAGAAAAGAAATGAAATTCTTGAGAAATTAAAGGCTATTAATAAAGATCGAAATGCCTTAAAAGAAAAAAGAAATGAATTAAACACCAGTGCATCTGAATCTTTTCAAAAAGTTCAAGAACTCAAAAAAAAGAGAGACGAGGTAAACGTAGAGATCAAAGAAATTAAAGAGATAAGAGAAGGAGTTCTAAAAGAATTAAAACAAATTTCAAA
>DAHXPE010000309.1 GCA_027364495.1 Candidatus Heimdallarchaeota archaeon
CTCCATTATCTGAATGCTGATTACTAATTGCTGAAAGCTTTATTGAGTAAATCTCTCTAATAATATTTTTCTCCACTTCGCTCAACTTATTATGAAGGTCTTCGAACCTGGATAAGTAATTCTTCTCAATCGAAGATGATTTCTTTTTCGTTTCATCAACATCCTTCTCAATCCGTTTAATCCTGGACCAGAACAACATGTTCACTAATCCTAAAAGACCTCCGATAATCCACAAATAAATGTTTTCATCCATATTAAACTCCGAGCGAAGTTGAGAAAAATATTATTAGAGAGATTTACTCAATAAAGCTTTCAGCAATTAGTAATCAGCATTCAGATAAAGGAGAATGATATGGGAACATTAGATTTTTTAGGTAGTGCAATTAAACCGATTACGGATTTGATTGACAACCTAACAACAACCGATGAGGAAAGAGGAAAGCTCAAAAATGAGTTGACAAAAATTGAGAATGAGTTTTTAGGTAAGGCATTGGAATATGAATCGAAGTTGCTTGATTCTCAAGGAAGGATTGTTGAAGCCGAAGCAAAAGGACAAAGCTGGCTGCAGAGGAATTGGAGACCAATTACAATGCTCACTTTTTTAATCCTTGTTGTATGTGACAGTTTTGGTTGGCTTGCATTTCGTCTAAGTAATGAAGCTTGGACATTATTACAAATTGGTTTGGGCGGTTATGTTGTTGGTAGAACCGGTGAGAAGATTGTTGAGAAGATTAGAAAGTAGTATAAATATTATTTGAAATAAGGGACAGCTCTTGATATTGCCCATGAACGCAAAATATCATCTAGCCAATTTATAACAAAAGGAAATTGAACAATACCACTATAATGATTAGATACCCAGTCAAATATGAATTTCAGTAAGACAGTGGTATTAATTCGATTTCTTGGAAGGCAATCAAGAGCATAATCTATCCATGTGTTTTTTAAAATCGTAGAAATTTCCTCAGTATATAGGGACATAAATAAGTCGCCCAATACAGAAGCGACACTCCTCTCATCAATGTCAGGTTGATTCAAATACTGAAAAATATACTGGGTTTCAAAAGACATCTTGAAATTACGTTCTTTAAGTCCTTGCCGAATTATATCAGCATTTAAAGAAATAAAATGATAGTTGCCAGATATTAATTTGAGAATTAGGGAGTTATATTCTTGAGTCGTTATTGTTTTTTCAGCACGGAGAACACGAAGGAATGTTAGCGTAGAAAATCCTTGCAAATCATATTTTGCTTGAAAAAATTCTAAAGTGCTTGCCTCGTCGATTAGCAATGGTATTTTTCTTTCTATAGAGAATTGAATTGCTTGTTTTGAAGTATCATCGAAGGTATTAAAAAACTGATCTTCACTATACTGTTTTTTTTCAACGATTTCATAACCAAAAGTTTTCCCTTTTAAATACTCAATCATGTCTAATAATTTTTTCATATAACTTTCGATTTCCCAAGCAGAAATCTCATTTTTATAAAGCTGTCCATTTAATGAGAACACGGTGAATAAACCACTGCTTTTATTTATTCGACATTGATTAACTTCATGAACCAAAACATCTAGGAGCCTTTGAGGGAAAAAGCATTTTGAAAATCTTGATAAATAATCGATCTTATTCAGATTGTAAAGAGTAAAAAATGCAATTGGCTCGATCACTATCTCAGAATAATATGTACGTATTAAATTGTACTCCTTTTTAGAATTATTTGTGCTGTACGACCATATTTTTCTATCAGTTCGATTAATGAATCCTCCCCATGTTTGATAAATATTTCTCTGGATTAATTTGGAAACGATCGATAGTGGCAATTTATGAAAGTCATGTAGTTCAGTTATTTGGTTAAGATACTTTTCTTGTTCCCTCAACATTTTTTTCAATTCTTCAAAATTTTCACCCACCTCCATCTTTTGCCAGCTTTTATCGCCAGGGAATTTTTCTTCAAACGAATCTATATTTTCTTTGAATGCGATTTTCATTTTGTTATCAATTGGCTCATTAGGAAATTGATGAGTATGACTTAGAAAAATCATCAAATAATTTTTTACAGTATCCAAATCATTTGGGAAATCTTGCAACACATTGAATGCAATTTCTAGAGCCTCTTTTGTTTTACCTAAATATGAATATGCGGAGCTAATTCTTAATAAATCTTGTGGCTTATCTTTGAAATCTTTTACTGCACTATTTAATATTACTGAAGCTATTTCTAACTCCCCTATACGAAATTCCGATAAGCCCCATTTAATGTAATATTCCGACTTCCTAAAATTAGTAGCTAATTTTTTGAAGACTTCTTTAGAATCCAAGAATTTTTCATACGAGAGAAATATATCACCCTTAATTTTTTGGATTTCTTCGATATTACTATTAATTGAAGATTCCAACTCATTTATAAACTCTAATGCCTTTGGATATTTACCTTGATTGGTCAAACTAAATAAATATCTTTTTTCAACTGGGCCATAATTATTTTTGTTTAAGAGTCCGTATAATAATTCGCTTGATTTATCCCAATTTTTTATTTGCATGTATAGATCTGCTAAAATGAATATCAAGAATTCACTTTGTACAGTCATAAGTTTCAGATAATCTTCAAGTAAATTAATTGCAGATTTGAAGTCACCTTGATTAGAAATAAATGCGACCTCTCTTTCAAGAATGAGTATATTTTCTGGATACTTCTTTCGCAGTCTTGAAAGAATCTTATTGCTTTCGGAATAATTCAATTCCCGTTCATAGATTTCTGCTAAAACTAAGTAACACATAAGGTTAGTACTAGAAATATCAGAAAGGTCACCTAGAACATTTCGTAAAATGAGCTCTTTTGCTTCTGTTAGTTTGTTATTTACCAATAAAACATTTATTAAATAATTCAATGCTAAGGATTCGCCTAAATCCATCGCTTTAATAAAACATTCTTCTGCTTTATCATAAAGTGAGTTATGCAAATAAGCTGTACCAAGATTTAGATAAACTATTCCCTCTTTAAGACCTAATTCAATACTTTTTTCAAAATCACGTGATGATTTATCGAAATTTCGTAGCAAGGAAAAAACAACTCCACGATTATGATAAATTGAAGCAAGCTGTTTTTTTTCCTCTCTGTTTTCTAAATTTAGTAAAGCTTCATTAAGATGATTTAAGGCTTCACATCCAGACAAATAAATATGATCATCTTTACATATATGGAGTGGTTTATTTTTGTTGTATGATTCCATCAGCGGCTCTATTAATGACACTGCCAACAAATCGTAAGCGATCGGATGTTTTTGAATCTCAAGTGCTTTTAATACATATTCTTTTGCTTTATCGTTATTACCATTTTTACTTAACATAAATGCATAGGTATAAAGCGTTTCAAAATTATCCAGTTTTGTTTTCGAGATTGTTTCGATTGCATCAGGATATTTTCCCTCGAGCATTTGAAAATTGGACTTAAGTACTAATGCTTCTTCTGAATTTGGCTGACGCTGAAGAATATTTTCAACTATTTTGATACCATTAGTTGTATCGCGCTCTAGCAATCTCGCATATGCTAACTGAATAAATCCTTTAGATTCAGTAGGAAAAAGATTATAAGCAGCCTCAAAGTATTTCACACTTTCAAGTTCATTAAACTCATTCACATATGTTTTGCCAATATTTGAATTGAGCCGCCATAAAAGTTCTTTTTCTTGTGGGTCTATTTTAGGTAATAAATCAAGATAGATCTTTCTTGCAGATATTATTTTCCCCTCATTCATAAATTCATTGGCAATTTTAATTCTGCTATTTATTTCTGAATTTTGTGTTTCATTCAGTGGTTGTAATCTAGTAACAGATAATGCTTTCACTTCACTTAATATTTGGGCTATACCTTCGTTTGTTCGTGAAAATTCGACATCCAATTTTTTATCAATATTATTTAATGTATTAATAATGCCTTGACCGTATGAATGAACAGAATTTGCTAATATCTTTATCACTGAATAAGCAAATCGATTAGCATAAAAAGGATCGTTAAATATAAAAGTCCTTATTTCTTCAAGTAAGTCATCGACTATTTTAGAAGAGATTTCTTTTTTGACTGCTGAACCACCAGAAAATATATTGTTAAAAGATTCTGTTAATAAATAAGGTGAAATTTCTTCTTTCCCTTCTTCAAAAGCATTAAGATTATTCTTAACGGCTTCATTCTGAAAAAGCGATATAAAATAATCTGTCTTTAAATTCTCATCTGGATATTTATTAATAACGTTTTGCACAATTTCATCGAATTCGTCTTTGTCATTACTCTTGCGCTTTAACCAATCGAGCCCTCGGTCTAAAAATTTTGATATAATCCACCCAAATATCGGGCTACCAATTAGTTCGAATATTTTTTGTTCATCCAT